>JANMPY010000002.1:0-12048 GCA_031370095.1 Betaproteobacteria bacterium | reverse complement strand
CCTTTTTCCGCGCTCTCGGGGTTGTAGACTTCATCACGGTAGATAAATAAAATCACATCCGCGTCTTGCTCGATTGCGCCGGATTCGCGCAAGTCCGACATCACGGGCCGCTTGTTCGGGCGTTGCTCCAGCGAGCGATTCAACTGCGAAAGCGCGACGATGGGCACTTTCAATTCCTTGGCCAGCGCTTTCAACGAACGCGATATTTCCGAAATCTCCGTCGCGCGATTTTCACCGGAAGTCGACGCCGACATCAATTGCAGGTAGTCGACCACGATCAAACCAAGACCCATGTACTGGCGCCACATGCGGCGCGCGCGCGCGCGCAAGTCGAGCGCGGTGAGCGCGGGGGTTTCGTCGATATGGATCGGCGCGTCGTTGAGTTTGGCAAAGCCGACATTCAAGCGATCCCAGTCACGCGCTTCCAGTCGACCGGTACGTAGCCGCTGCTGATCGACTTTTGAAATCGAGCTTAGGAATCGCCCGGCGATCTGCGTGCCACCCATTTCCATGGAGTAGATCAGCACCGGCAGACCCAAGCCCAGCGCGACATGTTCGGCGATGTTCAACGCCATCGCGGTCTTGCCCATGGACGGGCGACCCGCCAGAATGATGAGGTCGCCATCCTGCATGCCCGACGTCATTTCGTCGAGGTCGACAAAGCCGGTTGCTTTGCCGGTGACCGATGATGGATTTTTGGAGAGTTCATCCAGGCGCGTCATTACGTCGGCCAACAAACCCGACATCGACATGAATCCCTGTCCGTGTTTCCTGCCCATCTCGGCAATATCGAATATTTTTTTCTCGGCCTCGTCCAGCAATTGGCGCGCTTCGCGGCCATTCGGCACATAAGCCGCGTCGGCAATTTCCTCGCCGACGCGAGCGAGGCGGCGGGTGATTGCGCGTTCGCGCACGATTTCGGCGTACAGGCGAATGTTGGCGGCACTCGGTGTGCCTTCGGAGAGACTTTGCAGATAACTAATGCCGCCGATGCCTTGCAACTCGCCACCCAGTTGCAGCGATTCGGCCACCGTGAGGACATCAGCCGGTTTATTGTTTTCAATCAGCTTGGAGATGTGCCGATAGATGCGGCGGTGATCGTCGCGGTAAAAATCTTCATCGCTGACGATATCGCCGATACGATCCCACGCCTCATTATTTAGCAGCAACCCGCCGAGGACTGATTGCTCGGCCTCGATCGAGTGTGGCGGCAATTTTAAGGCCGACAATTGCGGATCGCCCGGCTCCTGCGAATACAGCGGTACGACGGAGGAATTTGCAGCCATTCAGGATTGGTCTTTGTGTTTTGGGCGCGGCACGATTAACGGCGGGTGTAAATGTAGACAATACAGACAAAACTTGATCGACGATTTTGTCACTACACCTATGCTACCGCAAGGCATAATCCGGTGCGATTGACGTGCATATCGCATGTATAAATTGTGGATAAAAAAACCGCTGGCTCTTTCGAGACAGCGGTTTTTTAATTTGCAGCAGTGACGCGACAAGCCGGCAATTGATTGCAGCCTGCCGCGTAAACCAGCTTCCTCAGGTGTGGTCGCCCAGTACTGACACCGTGATCTGCGCCTTAACATCGGTATGCAGGTTCAAGGTGATCGGGAAATCGCCGATGGTTTTTAATGGACCGTTCGGCATCACGACTTCGCCTTTTTTCATCTCGAAACCCTGCTTGGTCAAGGCTTCAGCGATATCGCTGTTGGTGACCGAGCCAAACAAGCGGCCATCGACACCGGCTTTTTGCGTGACTTGCACCATGTAGCCTTCGAGCTTTGCGGCGCGCGCTTCTGCAGCAGAGTGGATCTCGGTCGCTTTTGCTTCGAGATCCGCACGCTTGACTTCAAACTCTTTCTTGGCCGCTTCGGTTGCGCGCTTTGCTTTGCCTTCAGGGATCAGGTAATTGCGGGCGTAGCCGTTTTTTACGTTCACCACGTCGCCGAGTGCGCCGAGATTCACTACTTTTTCCATCAAAATAATTTGCATGATTTTCTCCTGGCCTCTGTCTAGTGGAGGTCGGTGTAATGAATCAAGGCGAGAAAACGCGCGCGCTTGATCGCCACATCCAACTGGCGCTGATATTTCGCTTTGGTGCCGGTGATGCGGGCGGGAATGATCTTGCCGTTTTCATTGACAAATTCTTTCAGCACGCCGATGTCTTTGTAATCGATCTCGACGACTTTTTCTGCTGTGAAGCGGCAAAATTTCTTGCGGCGAAACAAACCGCGATTAGGGTTACGTTGGTCTTTCTTGTTCTTGTCGAACTTTCCACCTTTACGGGGGGCTGGACGGGGCATGATTACCTCTGGCTAAATTTGAATTGGGTTATGTGCAATACAGGCATCGGACTGAAACGGTTTTTGCGGCTTAAAAAACCCTTGATGGAAATGTTATCGCCCTCGTTGACGCTATTCATCTCTGTTGCCAACTCACCAAACGCGACAGCGTTTATTTCTATCTCAACCGCAACGTCGGCGTTAGCTTCCTGTTGCGTCGATTGGTGGATCAGCATCAAAGTCAGCGTTGCGACACCGCCCGGTGTTGTCCTGAGCGTGTCGCGCGATGCGACTTTTCCTTCAAGTACGGTCTGGTTTTTTGCCAACTACGTGCCAGCCAAGCTACAAATGCTTTTAAGCGGAGGCCGCAACTTCTTTCGCAGCTTCCTTCGGTGCGTCTCTGCCCGCGTCACGACTATCCCGTGGCGCTTCTTTGACGCCATCGCGCGGATCAACCGATCTGGCTTTTTCTTCTTTCATCATCGGCGACGGCGCGGTTTCAGCGGCACGTTTAACGACGGTGAGATGGCGCAAAACCGCGTCGTTGAACTTGAACGCGTGTTCGAGTTCGTCGAGCGTAACTTGCGAAATTTCGATGTTCAGGAGCACGTAATGCGCTTTGAACAATTTCTGGATTGGGTACGTCAACTGGCGGCGGCCCCAGTCTTCAATGCGGTGAATTTTGCCACCGCCTTGGGCGATGGTCGCCTTGTACCGCTCAATCATCGCGGGCACTTGCTCGCTCTGATCGGGGTGAACAATAAATACGATTTCATAATGGCGCATTAAAATCTCCTTGTGGATTAAGATTTTACGTGAATTTCTTCATGTAAAATCTTTGGTTAAGCCTCCCGCCATGCGCACGGCGGTGAAGCAAGGGGTTTTGAATTGTTGTTACAGTTTCTCGCCTATAGCCGATAAAGCTTCAAGCAAGCCCTCGATTATGCGGGAAAAACTCAACAAAATCAATTCGATCCTGACGTTGGCAAATTACTTCGCCGCCGTCTTTGCGATTTTCGCAAAATCACCGGCCTTGATGATGGTCAGTTTCGCCGGATCAATAAATTTAACGAAAGCCGCATTCACTTCAGCAAGTGTTGCCGCGCGATATTTGGCATCGAACTCGGCCGCCTCTGCGAACGTGCGACCGCGATGCATGCGATCCACCCACGAGCTCGCCAGATTGCCGTCCTGCGCCCTGCTCTGCTGGCGGCTGGTCAGCAAACCTGATTTTGCATTGGCCAATTCCTCCGCCGTAAAACCGTCTTTCCTCGCCAGTTGCAGCTCTTCCATAAATATCGATTCCAGCTTGGCGATATTGGCCGGTGCCGCCGTGGCCGAGACGCTAAATACGCCGCGCCTATCCTGATCAGACACTGACAACGATGTGCCAACGCCATAGCTAAGACCTTCTTTTCCACGAATGCGCTTGGCTAGACGCGCGTTCAATCCCGCTCCGCCGCCGAACATATAGTTGGCAAGTGACAGCGCCGGAAATTGCGGGTCGTCCTCCTGCATTTCGATCAACATCTGCGCGTTGAAGACCGCGTTTTCTTTATCCGGCGTCTCGATCAATTTGTTGATGGCGGCAACTTCACGATAAGGTTGCTCGATGCGTTTATAGGCAAGCGGGCTTTTCCAGTCGCCAAATAATTTATCAATTACCGGTTTCACACTTGCCTCATCAAAATCACCGACCACTGCAATTTCGGCGACACTGAACCCACTGAAGTCACGATGCGCGTCGCGAAGTTGCAACAATGTGACCGCATTAATTTCCTCAATACTTTCGGCACGGCTCGCAAAATGGCGCGGATCACCCTTCGGATAGCCGTTGAAATGCAGCCCCATCGCTTCACCTGCCAACGCGCCAGGCTCGCCCTTGCTGGCCTCGAGACCGGTCAATGCCTGTTTCTTGAGCTGCTCGAATTCGCTTTCTGGGAAAGTTGGCTCTTTCATCACGTGCGTAATCAGTTCAAGCGCCTTGGTCAGATTTTCGCGTTTCACCCGCAAACCCGCACCCGCAAGTCCTGCACCGCCCTGAATACCGAGCTTGCTATATTCATCCGCCAACTGTGCACGGGTAAATCGTGTGGTGCCGCGATTCATCATCGCGGACGCAATCTGCGTGGCGGTGCTGCGACCGAAACGTGATTGCAAATCGCCGTTGTGCGTGACCATCGAGATGTTGACATATTCGCCGCGCGTTTTTTTCGTCAACAACGCAACCTTCGTTCCGTTGGCCAGCGCATAACGCTTGGTGCGCGCGTCGATGTTGGCGGGATCAGGATCGAACGTTTCGCCAGCGGTCATGGTTTGGATGGCGGTGAAATCTTTCAGCAACATCGCAGCAGACGGCGCAACGGGAATTTCCGCGCGCAGCGGCTCTTTTGTTGGCTGGAACAAACCGACCGTGCGATTATCGCGTTTGAAATACGCCTTCGCCACGCGCACCACGTCATCCGTGGTTACTTTTGCGAGCCGGTCGCGAAAATAGAAAAACAAGCGCCAGTCGCCCGCTGCAATGACTTCACTCATGCCGACGCCCAGCGCCTCGGGCGAGCTCAGTGTCTGTTCAAATCCATTGACGAGCTGCGTGCGCACGCGATCCATTTCTTCTTTTGTCGGCGGCGACGATGCAAAATTTTCAACCGCGTCGATCAATATTTTTTGCACCTCGTCAATTGCGTCGCCCTCTTTTACCACCGCGATCAATGTCTCCAGGCCCGGATCCACCGTCGTGCCGCCACCCGCGCCCACGCCGGCCGCCTTACCACTTTCCACCAGCAATTTGTGCAGGCGACCATTGGGAGAATTGCCGAGTATCGCCATCAAGTAAGTCAGCGCGACGCTGTCTGGATGCAGCATGCTCGGCACTTTGTAGCCCAGCATTACATATTGAATATTGCCGCTGCGACGCACCGTAAAGCTGCGCTCGCCATCCTGTGTCGGCTCAACCGTCCAGAGCTTGGGCAAGACACGCGTCGGCTTCGGGATTTTGCCGAATGCGTCATTGATTAATTTCAACGCAGTGGACTCGTCAAACTTGCCCGCAATCAGCAACACCGCATTGTCAGGCTGATAGTGCAAACGATAAAACGCCTGCAAGTTTTCAATTTTGACGTTCTCAATATCGGAGCGATTGCCGATCGGCGAATTTTGATAATTATGCCAATCAAACGCGATGCTTTGCATGCGCTTGTACAGTACGCCGCCGGGGCTATTTTCACCGCGCTCGTATTCGTTGCGCACGACAGTCATTTCAGACTCGAGATCAACCTTGGCGATGTTGGAATTGACCATCCGGTCGGCTTCCATGTCGATTGCCCACTTGAGATTATCGTCAGTGGCCTGCAACAGTTCAAAATAATTGGTGCGATCAAAATTGGTGGTGCCATTCGAGCGCGCACCGCGCTTATTGAACTGCTTGTCGATATCAGGATTCGTTGGCGTGCCTTTGAACATCAAGTGCTCAAGCAAATGCGCCATGCCGGTTTCGCCGTAATTCTCGTGCCGCGAGCCGACCAGATAGGTGACATTAATGGTGAGGGTTGGTTTTGTTTGATCGGGAAAAAGCAAAACACGCAGTCCGTTGGCGAGCTTGTATTCGGTGATGCCTTCGACGCTGGCGACACGCTCGGGTGCTGAGACCGATGCCGAAGGAATTTTTTTCGATACCGGCGCAGCGGCCTCCTTGGCAGGTAATGGTGAGACCAATAATATCGACGCGATAACCGCGACTAAAATCCTGCACTTCAAGGTGATGCTGCTATCCATCAGATTCTCCAGAAAAATGTTGCGCGCTGTTGCGGTTACTTCGCCGCAGGTTTCGCAAAGTCACCTGCGTTGACAATGGTGAAACTGGCAAGATCAAAATATTTTCTCATCGCCGCCTGAATGTCATTTGCTTTCAATGTCTGAACTTGTCGATCCAGCGCGGCATCCCATGCGAAAGTACGGCCATCGTACAGGTGCCGCACCAGCGTTTGCGCAAGCCCCGCGTCGTTGGCACGGTTGAGTTGCTGGCTCTGCGCGTAGCCGGATTTCGCATTGGCCACTTCGGTGGCAAGAAAACCACCGCTGATGATCGTTGACATTTCATCGCGAAACGACGCTTCGAGGCGCGCTTTGCCCTGTGGCGCATATTGCGCGTACACGAGCCAGCTGCCCGCGCGATCAAACGCATTCGTGTCAAGACTCGAATAGACGGTGTAGCTCAAGCCTTCTTTCACGCGAATGCGCGCCACCAATCGCGCACCAAAGTCCGCGCCGCCACCGAGCATCCAGTCGGCAATTTTCAGCGCCGCGTGGTCTGGATCATTCTCGTTCAAATTTACATTGACGCGGGCGAGAAATGTAGCGCTCTCTTTGTCAGGAGTTTCAATCGTTTTGGTCAGCGGAGGGACGGCGCGATACTCACCGCTTAATCGCTTGAATGATTTCGCCGATTGCCAATCGGAAAATAATTGCGTGAGCTCTTGTTTGGTCGTCGGCTCATCAAAATCACCGACGATGGCAATCTGCGCGTTATTGGCGCCGAAAAAATCGCGGTAGAAAGCCTTTGCATCCGCTATTTTGGCAACTTTGGTTTCAGCAATTGCCTCATTCAAACCGATGGCGCGGCGCACATCGCCAAGCGGATAAATATTGAAATGCAGCTCAAGCGCCTCGGTCGCGCGCGATGCGGGGTCAGACGTGGATCGCTCGAGTGCGGCGAGTTGCTCCTCCCTAAACAATTCAAATTCCTTTTCGGGCAAAGTCGATTCGCGCAACATTTCCGTAGCGAGCCTGAGTGCGGCCGATAAAGTTTCACGCTTTGCCGAAATACTCACGTATGCGCCGGTTGCACTACTGCCAACCGAAATGCTCGCTTTCAAGTTATCAATTTCTTCGCGCAATTGTTCGCGCGTTTTATTTTTGGTGCCACGCATCAGCATGCCGCCAACCATTTCTGCCGCAAGGCGCTGTCCGTTGAGATTTGCTTCATTGCCAAATCGCAGCACGATTTGCGCGTGTACTGTTTCGCCACGGGTTTTTTTGGCGAGGAACGCCGTTTTCATCCCGCCAGGCAACTGGCCGCGCTTTACACGCTTTTCGATATTTTCAGGCGTTGCGTCGAACGCTTCTCCTACCGCAATCGGCGCGTCGCCCCGATAATTTTTCAACACGCCGCCGACATCGGCAACCTTCGCGATTTCAACACGATCCGGTTTCGCTGTCGGCACAAAAATGCCAAGCGTGCGATTGGCCGGTTTTAAATAATTTAAAGCAGCGCGCTGCACGTCCGCCACGGCCGCTGCGCGCAGACGGTCACGCTGCAGAAAAAACAAACGCCAGTCACCGGCACCGACCGCCTCTGACAATCGCAGCGCAAGATTCACCGACGAGTTGATGGTGAGGTCAATGTCTTTCAACATTTTTGACTTGGCACGTTCCAGTTCGGCGGCGGTCACGGGACTCGCCGCGAAACCGTCAAGGGTATTCACAAAAATATTTCGCGCGTCATCAAGCGATTGCTCCTTGCGCATTTCAGCCCACATCAAGGTGACAGTCGGATCGCGGTTTTCGAAATTGACGCCAGCCACACTGGTGGCTTTTTTTGTTTCCACCAATGCTTTATGCAATCGCCCCGACGGCGTATTCGTCAACACGTCCGACAGCAAAACGGTGAACGCATAATCGGCATGTGCCATCGGCGGCACGTGATAGCCCGCGGCGACCACTTGCACATCACCAACGCGTTCTAGCTTCACCGAGCGCTCGCCATCCTGCACCGGCTCTTCGGTATACAAAGTCTGCAACACCCGCGCAGGTTTCGGGATCGCTGCGAAATGTTTAACAATCAAAGCGAGTGTCTTGGCCTCGTCAACGCGGCCAGCGACGGTGAGCACCGCGTTATCAGGTTGGTAATGCTGTTTGTAGAAAGCCTGCAACCGTGGGATCGGCACGTTCTCAATGTCTGAGCGCGCACCAATCGTGGATTTGCCGTAGTTGTGCCACAGGTACATGGTGGAGACGATGCGCTCGGTGAGGATGCTGGTCGGGTCGTTTTCGCCGATCTCAAATTCGTTGCGCACCACCGGCATTTCGGTCGTCAAGTCCGACTTGCGAATGAAGGAATTGACCATTCGATCCGCTTCCACCGACAGCGCCCAGTCGAGATACGCGTCGGAGGCGGTGAAAACTTCGTAGTAGTTGGTGCGATCATTCCAGGTCGAAGCATTCCACTGCGCGCCGCGCTGGGTAAATTCGTCGGTGATCTTCGGATGTTTTTTCGAACCTTTGAAGAGCATGTGTTCGAGCAAATGCGCCATGCCGGTCTCGCCGTAATTTTCGTGACGCGAGCCGACTTTGTAGGTAATGTTCACCACGATTTGCGGCTTGGAAGGATCCGGCGCGATCAAGACCTCAAGGCCGTTCGGCAATCGGTACTGGGTGATGCCCTCGACCGAGGTGATTCTGGTGAAGGCTTTGGGTGGCTCTGCCGAGAGCGCTGCGAACGAAACCAGCGACGTGATGCCAACGACAAACAATGTGCGAACGAAATTATGCATGGTGTGTCTTTGCCTTTGACTACAGATTAGCGGCTAACAATCAGCGCTGATTTTAACGGGGAAACAGCGACCCGGCAGGGCGGCATGTTGCAGTACACCATGCATGGTGAAGCCTGTTCAACCGTGCTCCTACGCGGGGGCGGAATACCATCATCTCCGGCGAAAGAAAAATATGGGCTGGGTTCCAACTTCAATAAAAGCAAGTCTGTCGGTTAACGCAAAACGGGCGCGTGTGTTTTCGAGAAACCCTCTTTTCTGTTGCGGCACGGCTACGCTGTGCGCCCTTTGGTCATTGACCTCTTTACCCAGCGCTCAAGATCGCCAATCGCGTCCGACAAATCAAGTGTCGCGGCACGCAAGCGCTCATCTGCCGACAGCTTGCGACCACGCTTGAAGAGCCCGTGATCGAGCGTGCGCTTGTCATCGCGCAACACATCGAGATTCATGGTGATGCCGTATTTTTCTAAAATGGGCTCAAGCGTAAAGTGGCGTTTTAATAAATCCTGCCGCGTGCGCTGATACGCATGCTCGCACACTTGCCGACGCGTGGCGTAGCTGAAAATATTGGTAAAAAACATTTCCGCATCGTCACTACGCGGCTCAAACAAAACTACATCGGCGTCTTTGTATTGCGTCACGTAGTTGGCAAGACTCACGTGCATGCGTGAGTGGATGATGGCGCGATAGGTTTGCGCGAGTACCGCGGGCAATCCGCCTTCGACCAGTTTTTTCATGTGTGATTGCTGGTTCGCACCGGCGCGGCTTTTGGCGAGATTGGCGTCGAACGGCACCAAAGGGTTCACGCAAATCACCAGCTGCGCGCCGGCCTCGAGCGCAACCGAGGCGTTCAGCGTTTTCTTCAATGCGCCGTCCACGTAGTAGCGACCACCGATGCGTACCGGCGGGAATAAGCCTGGCAGCGCGGCGCTTGCCTGTACCGCTTTGGAGATCGGCACGTCCTCAAGACCGGGGCCACCAAAGCGCACCGATTCACCGGTATCGAGATCGGTCGCGACGGAAAATAATTGGTGTTTAAGTTTGCGAAAATCGTCGGTGCGACCGGGCTCGTTAAATACTTTCCTCAAAAATTCCCGAATGGCGTGGTTATCAAATATTCCCGTCGGCAATGCTTTGCCGAGAATGCCAAAACTTCCCATCAGGCTGCCCGACAGCGGTCGCGAGACGTAGTCCCATATTGCTTTCGCGGCCAGTCCTGGCACCAGCTTCGCGCTGCGCCAATATTCCCGCGTGGCGGGGCGCAGGAAAACTTCCGGTTTCAGTGCGCCGGTCTTTTTATCGGTCGCTTTGTTTTCGATAAAGAGACGATAAATTTCGGCTGGCGTCAGTTGATTGGCGAGTCCTGCCGTGATGAAGCTGCCCGCCGACACACCGACGTAGACATCGATGTTGTTCAGGTCAAGGCCGTCGAGCGCTTCGTCGAGCGCCATCAGCACACCGATTTCGTACATGGCGCCGAGCGGGCCACCACCTGCAAGCGCCAGGCCGATTTTTGGTTTCGCTACTTTTCGCGCACGTTGTTGGCTGGTTTGTCGCAAGCTCACTCCGGAATATTATTTTTTGTCCGATATAAAAATGGGGAACATCGTCTGACGTTCCCCATTCTCCATTGCCATTTCTCATTTCCCGCATATTGCGGAAAAAATTTATTACGCGCGGACGCCGCGTTTGTTCAATTGCACCAGCGCTTTTTGCAATTCTGCCATGCGTGCCTGCAGTTCGCGCACATTTTGGCTCGACGGAATGCCGAAGGTATTCAAGGTTTTCGCGACGCGCGTCTCGAACACGTGCTCAAGCTTGGTGATGCCGTCTTTAGCGTTGGCCATGGTGGTGTTGACGGTGCCTTTGACGTTTTTCCGGAATGCTTTCTCGGTCTTGGCGGCGAGCGAGTTGATTTCTTTGGCCACTTCCATGGCTTTTGCCTGCGCCATCGCCTGCGTGTCGGACTGGACTTTTTTGCCTTCGCGGACAAACAAATTCGCTTTTTTCACGAATGCTTTTGCGGTGTCGTTACCGAGACCGGAGAAGCGTCCGGATTCACGCGTGATCGCGTCGACCATACCGCCATACACTTTGCTCGCCTGATCCTGCACGCGCTTCTGCATGCGTTCGGCCGCGCCGAGGCCAGCGAGGACTGCTTTTTTGACCGGGTTCGCGTTGGCGGCAACTTGCGCGCTTTTGGTGACTTTGCGGGCAATAGGTTTAGCGCGCGCTTTGGTTTTCGCAACTGCTTTCTTGACGATTCGTTTGGTGGCCATGGTGAACACTCCTGTGAATGGTTGGTTAGGTATTGAGGCCAGTTTATCCACGAGGATTAGAGCAATCACACTAAACGTAGAGTCAATTTTCATGTGGCAGTGCAGCAATTAGTGTTCACCGCAAAATGTTGCGGCGACTATTTAGCCGATGCCTTGCCCGCAGTGTATGATTTCACCGAGGGTATTTTTTCGCCCCATCATAAGAATAAACACAAACTTTCCTTTGGAGGAAACACCACCATGACTTATTTCGTCACTGGCGCCACCGGCTTTATCGGCAAATTTCTGGTCAAGAACCTGTTGAAGCGCGACGGCACGATTTACGTGCTGGTGCGAAAAAACTCCATCAAAAAACTCGAGGCCTTGTATCCGTGGTGGGGTCTGCCCGCATCGCAAAAGCGCGTTGTACCGATCATGGGCGATCTCGGTAAATTAAAACTTGGCGTCGCTGCCGCCGATATTGCGAAGCTCAAAGGCAAGGTGAAACATCTTTTTCACTTGGCGGCTATTTATGATCTGTCGGCAGATGCCGCCAGCCAGCAAACCGCCAACATCGACGGCACGCGCAACGCAGTCGAATTCGCCGAGGCCGTCAAGGCGGGGATTTTTCACCACACCAGCTCCATCGCAGCAGCGGGTCTTTACGACGGCACCTTTCGCGAAGACATGTTCGAGGAAGCCGAGGAACTCGATCACCCCTATTTCCGCACCAAGCACGACAGTGAAGGCATTGTCCGCAACGAATGCAAAGTGCCGTGGCGCGTCTATCGGCCCGGCATGGTGGTTGGCCATTCGCAGACCGGCGAAATCGACAAAATCGACGGGCCGTATTATTTCTTTAAGCTCATCCAGAAAATGCGCGACACGCTGCCGCAATGGATGCCTACTATCGGTATTGAAGGCGGCAAGCTCAATGTGATCCCCGTC
>JANMPY010000639.1:0-2526 GCA_031370095.1 Betaproteobacteria bacterium | reverse complement strand
TCAAAATCGATTTTGACCTGCCGAAGCGGATGCAAATCACGCCAGGTGCTGCGTGGGCGAAAGTGCTTGCCGAGCCAACGCCGACAGAGCGGATCGCGCTAAAAGAGCGCATTAAGCGCCTGCTCAAAGAGCAAAATGCGGTGCTGGTCGCGCACTATTACGTGCATCCGGATTTGCAGGATCTGGCCGAGGAAACCGGCGGCTGCGTGTCGGATTCGCTGGAGATGGCGCGCTTTGGCCGCGATCATGCTGCGCAGACGGTGGTCGTGTGCGGCGTGCGTTTCATGGGTGAGACCGCGAAAATTCTCAATCCGGAAAAACGCGTGTTGATGCCGGAACTGGAAGCCGAGTGTTCACTCGATCTCGGTTGCCCACCAGCTGAATTCAGCAAATTCTGTGACGAACATCCCGACCGCACCGTCGTGGTCTACGCCAACACGAGCGCTGCCGTCAAGGCGCGCGCCGACTGGATGGTGACCTCGAGTATCGGCCTCAAAATCGTCGAGCACCTGCACGCCAATGGTGAAAAAATCCTCTGGGCACCGGATCGGCATCTGGGCAATTACATCCAGCGCGAAACCGGTGCTGACATGCTGATTTGGCAGGCGTCCTGCATTGTTCATGACGAATTCAAAGCGTTCGAATTGGCGGAATTAAAAAAACTGCACCCACACGCAAAGGTGTTGGTGCATCCTGAATCGCCAGAGGCGGTGATAAAGCTCGCCGATGTGGTCGGCTCGACGACACAGATCATCCGCGCTGCGCAGACACTTTCCGCCAGCGAATTTATCGTCGCGACCGACAAGGGTATTTTTCACAAAATGAAAGCGGCGGCGCAGGGGAAAATATTCATCGAAGCACCCACCGCAGGGAATTCTGCCACTTGCAAAAGCTGCGCGCATTGCCCGTGGATGGCGATGAATGGCTTGGCGAATCTGGCCGAGGTCTTAACCACCGGTAAAAACGAAGTCGTGGTCGACGCCGCCATCGGTCGGCGCGCCAAGCTGTCCATTGAACGCATGCTCAATTTTGCGATAGGGCTGGATTTGGCAAAACTTCCCGTCAAGAATGTGCCGGGAAGTGCGACCGGAATTGGCCCCGCATAGCACCTTTGCGGTCGCTGGTCATCGACTAAAAAGTGTCCCGCGCTAAAGACGCAAGCCCCGTAGCTGGGTTACACTTCGATCTCCAAGGATGCGTTTGACCAATCCGCAAAATTAAAACAATCGGTCATCGCCAACAACAACATAACGCTACCGACGCTCAAGATGAGTCAAGACGCATTGAATAGCAACGATAGCACCCCGCCGAACGCGGGCGAAATTGACCCCGCCATCCTTGCCGAGTTGACGCGCGCATTGTTGCCCTATCTCGGGCCCTACTCCATCACCACCGTCAAGCGCGCGAGTCGCACCACCAACGACGTGCTTGAGGCTGTGCGATTGGTCGCACAACACATTGATGATCTTGGCAAACGCGAGCTTTTTATCAAGAGCGCCAAACGGATTCTCAGCAATGTGCGCCCTGATCCGCGCCCACCGGCATCCTCCCGCACGCCGCAAGCCAACACCGGCGGTCGTCCTGCATCACCGATCACGCCGGAGCTCATCAAACGCGGCGAGGCGGCACTTGCACCGATCATCGGTCCGCTCGCCAGCGTGTTGGTGCAACGTTATGCAAAAGCGTCCGAGAACTCGCGGGATTTTTTTGAACGTCTGGCCGGGCATTTGCGCTCGGTCGAGGAGCGCGATACGTTTTTCGCCAGTATCCGCGAATCGGGCATTACCGCTGCGGCGAAGGACTAGCCTGGCGCATTGCGGCGGCGGCGACCGTTTCTGTCATTTTTTCAGGGGTGCCCAAGATGGGCTTAAGACTTAAATTCAATCTCATGTTGCTCATCATTTTTCTGGCTGGCTTCGCGACCGTCGGCGTGGTGGCAAAACGCTATCTCGAATACCAGGCCATCGACGACGCGAAGCGCGCGGCGATGGTGGTGCTCGATGCCGCGAGCTTCGTCAAACTCGATCCGCGCATCGCCTCCGGGCTAGGCTCCCGACTGGTTGACATGAAAATTCGTGAGTTCTCGCCCGAAGAAAATTTAAGCGGCATTGAAGGGCAGGTTGCACAACGTTTGAAAGCCAACAGCAGCGGCCAGATTGCCGACGTCGTCACCTCATCCACCGGCGAGCGGCGGTTGGCGGTTGCGCGCACTTTTCGCGCGGCAGAAACAGGTGCCACCACCATTCGCCTGGCCAACATTGATCTCGCACCGATTCTTGTCACGGTAAATCTTGCCTTGACGACGCTGATGAGCTCGATTGGCGTGGTGTTTTTTGCGGTGTTTTTTGTGCTGAATTTGATGCTGGACCGGATGATCGTACGGCCCGTCGCCGAGATGGCGTTGCAGGCTGATGCGGTCTCGATTGGCGACTTTTCGATTGCCGAATTCACCCCGAAATCGAGCGATGAAATCGGCGTGCTCGGTGTGGCCTTCAACCGCATGCGTCGCAGCACGGAGGAGGCGAT
>JANMPY010000626.1:0-1535 GCA_031370095.1 Betaproteobacteria bacterium | reverse complement strand
GCCGGACGCCGCCGCACGGATCCAAAGAACCTGCTGCGCACCGAAGTGACCGTGCAGCAAGGTACTGGCAGCCAGACGGGAACACTGCGTCGATGGGGCGACTATACCGCGATGCAGATCGACCCGGCGGACGATTGCACGTTCTGGTACACCAACCAGTATCTTGCAACCAATGGCAGCTTTAACTGGCGCACCCGCATCGTTTCATTCAAGTTCCCGAACTGTAATTAAGAACAATAGTTTGAAATGAATCTGGCATGGCCGACAACGACAGTTGTCGGCCATATTTTTTGCGTGTTCTTGGCCGACCATCGTTACCTTTCGCTACAACCGATTCCATCATCGCGTGCAAACGACGGACTTTTGCGGTTTCGCGAGAGTTGTAAAAGATCAACCATCAACACTGAAGCGCATCCCAGGGCAAAAACGTCTGGGACGCCGCGACACTAGCGTTCGCCTTTCAATACCGCCCCGTCAACCCCAAGGCCACAAACGGCGGCACACGGCCATTCAGCTTCTCCAGCATGATGAGTTCATCGTCGTTGTGATTGACGAAGTCCGCTTTCGCAACCTTCATCACGCCGCCGCGATCATCCAGCCACACCGGGCTTTCGTGATGCGTGGTTTTGATAATTTTGCTTTGCGCCATGCCTGCGCCATCCACCGACGCTGTGCCGTAGCAGAGACAGAAATAAGTGCGCGCATCAACTATTTCAAGGTAACAGCCGGTACCGCGAATGCCGATGGTCGCGTTGGGCACTTTGATGTCCAAAGTCTCGTCTGTCCGCGTTGAGAACACCGCGAGAATTTTGCCCGTCGTGAGTAGCACGCTGCCGAGAAGACCCGGTTTGGATTTGCTCGCCTCGAACGTAACGCTGGTGCTATCGCGCAGTAAAAATCCATCCTTGCCGATCACCAGCACCGCGCTGCTGCCCTTATTTGTTGCCACCATGTCGCCGGGCTTGAGCGGCGTGCCAACTTTGGCGGGTCGGCCGTTGACGGTGGCGTTGCCGGTGAGCGAATTGATGCCATTCACAACCGGCATGTCGCCTCTGGCTAGCGCCGCTTGAATCAATGCGACAGTGCCTGTGGGAGCAAGCCAGCCAATGGCCGCGAGTTGCTTCAGGCGCGCGCGGCGGGCCAGCATGGACAGGGAAGGATCATCGATATTGGGCATTGGATGCTTTCGGTCGGAGGCTAAGGTATCAAGTGCGAACGCTGTAATGTTTTACTCATGGCGTCGGATTCTGGATTCATTTCTTGATGAACACCAAGTCCCATACGTCGTGACCCTTGGCCATTCCCTTACGCTCAAAACTGGATGAGCCACGGCATTCGGGGCGCGGCGCGAATCCATTGACAGCGTTTGGCGTGTTGCGTAACCGCGGCTCGTGGCTTAACACGTCCCGCATATGATGCGCGTAGTCCTCCCAGTCGGTGGCCAGATGTACGTAGCCGCCAATGCTTAGTTTTTGTGTGAGCAGCGCCACTAGTTTGGGCTGAATCAGGCGGCGTTTGTGATGGCGTTTTTTCGG
>JANMPY010000620.1:0-4323 GCA_031370095.1 Betaproteobacteria bacterium | reverse complement strand
GCCAATATTGGCAGCAGGAATCCTGGTGAGCGAGGTCATGGTGTGCTGTGTGACTTAGCGTCTGAGCGGGCTCAAGCGCATTCGCGCTTTGGTCGCAGCTTCCGAGCCCGGGTACTTGGCGATGATGTCTTCGAGCGCGTTACGCGCGGAGCCGCTGTCGCCGATTTCAACGTAAATACTGGCCAGCGCCAGCAGCGCGTCGGGTGCTTTTGCCGAATCAGGATATTGCTTTAACAGGATGTCTTGCGAGCTGCGTGCGCTGCCGTAATCCTTGAGATTGAAATAACTGATGCCGATCCAGTATTGTGCGTTCGGCACCAACTGGCTCGCCGGATAATCCTTGATGAAGGTCTGGAATGCACGCGTTGCCGAGACGTAATCGCCGCGCTTGAACGCGTTCGCGCCGACATCGTAGACACGCTCTTCCTGCGCACGCGTGGCGGCACTGGTCGGCGCGGCTGTCGTTGCAGGCGGCGCGATCACGGCTGGTGAGGAAAGTGCCGGTGCCACTGCGGGAACCGTTGTAGACCCGGTAGCGGCATCCGAAGGCACGCCTTCCAGTTTTCGCAAACGCGTGTCGATGTCCAGATAAAAATCCCGCTGCCGTTTGGCGAGTTGATCCTCGGTATTGGTCAATACCTCGACCTGTCCACGCAACTTGGCGATCTCGGCGTTCAACTGCTCGATCTGATTGAGCAACTGAATGATGCCCAGGTTCTTGATCGACTCCTCAACCTTTTGCAGGCGCGCGTCGTTGTCACGATTCTGCTGCTCGGCTTGCGCGCGCAAATTTTTAATATCGCGACGCGCTTCGTCATCATCGAACAGGCCAGCGGAAGCGTTAAAACTTGCCGCGACGAAGGCGAGCAGGAGTGCGGTGCGGAGATGGCGAAATGGGGTGTGGGGCATGGGATGGTTGGTTCTATGAGACTGGGGTTGAGATTGTATCTCGCGACTGTTGGCAGAACGACAGTGTTCGGCGCGACCAGCGCCCAAAACGCATTGACTCCCCCTTCCTAAATGGGAATTGCCAGCGTCATGGTTGCGCTCAGCTTTGTACCAGCATATAACCTAAAAACTCTAGCGTTGTAGCGGCTTTCCAGCCATTTATGCTCCAAACACCGCGCCAAATGGCGATCTGGCTAATTATTACTCACCGTCGTACAGAATTTCAACGCGACGATTTTGCGCCCACGATGCTTCGTCGTGGCCGTTGGCTTTTGGCTTGTCTTCTCCAAAACTGATGGTCTCAATGCGCTCACTCGCGACGCCCAGTACCGTGGTTGCCGTGCGGACTGCGGTGGCGCGACGCTGGCCGAGTGCGATGTTGTACTCGCGTGAGCCGCGCTCATCTGCGTGCCCCTCAAAGCGGACTTTGCGATTGCGGTTTTGTGCGAGATAGGTCGCGTGAGCTTGAATGAGGGCGGCGAATTCCGGTTTCACCGCGTCGGTGTTGTAATCAAAGTACACCACGCGCTTGGACAAAATGTTGTTCGGGTCGGTCAGCACATTCGTGCCGGTTACCGGTGTGGTTGTGGTGGTACCGGTGGTTGGCGTGCCGGTGGTGCCAGTCGTCGTCGCAGGGGTGCGATCTTCAACTTTGGTGGTGGCCACCGGGTCTTTGCTCGCGCATGCGGCGAGCAGTACGACGAGACCAAAACCGATAAGAGCGTTCTTCATATTTTTCTCCAGAGAAGTGACGGACAATTCCAAGCAACAGTTCTTAGTGTATGCCTATTTGTAGGACTACTTTGTCAGCGTAACGCTGGCGATTTTGTAGGACTGCGAGTGTTGGTACGACCGTTAGCGCGCGCTTGACGAGCCGTACGGCCCCCACGCCGGCTCGCGCACGTCACCTGCCTGCGAGGAAATTTTTTGTTTCACACGACCGTCAGCCGAAACCGCACCCAGCGTGCCGCGTCCGCCCGCTTTGGATTCGTACAGGATGGTGCGACCGTTCGGCGAAAAGCTCGGACTGTCGTCGAGCGGACCGTCGGTGAGAAAGTTGACTTGTCCATTCGCCAATTCGAGCGTGGCGATACGTAAACGTCCCGCCTCGCGATTAACGAAGGCGAGTGACTTTCCGTCCGGGCTCATGCGTGGATTGACGTTGTAGCTGCCCTCGAAGGTCAGGCGCCTGGGCGCGCCACCGCTGGCAGCAACGCTATATAGTTGCGGGCCGCCGGATCGATCAGAGACGAAAATAATCTGGCTGCCGTCGCCGTTAAAAGTCGCGTTGGTGTCGATGCCGTTGCTCTGGGTAATGCGCGTTGCCTCACCGCCCGACGCGGGAATCACGTAGATCTGCGAGACCGCGTCTTTGGACAAGGCCACCACTAATTTACTGCCATCCGGCGACCAATTCGGCGCGTAGTTGTCACCGCGAAAATTGGCAACGGTTTTGCGCTGACCGGTCGATAAATCCTGCACGATCACGGTCGATTTGCGGCTCTCAAAAGAAACGTAGGCGAGCTTCTTGCCATCGGGTGACCACTTCGGCGAGCGTATCGGCTCGAGCGACGACAACACCGCCTGCGGATTGAATCCATCAGCGTCCGCAACCTGCAACTCGAACCGCGGCCCGCGCTTTAACACATAGGCAATTTGCGTCGAAAAAACACCCTTCTCGCCGATCAGCTTTTCATATATCTCGTCAGAAATTTTGTGCGCGGTGGCGCGTAACTGCGACGCGCTCACCGTGTATGAGGTCGCGGCAATTTGATTTTGTTTACCCACGTCAAACAATCGAAAATTTACCTCAAAGCGCCCATCGGCCAAGGGCTTGATGCCGCCGATGACCAGCGCCTCGGTCGCGCGGCTCGACCAATCCAGATAATTCACCTGCGACGGCTCGGTCGGCAAATTAGTGATGCCGACGGTATTGACGATGCGAAACATGCCGGAGCGCGCGAGATTGGCGGAAATAAGCGGCGTGATATTTTGCGGCGCGTTGGCTTCAAGCGCGAACGGTGCAATCGCGATCGGTACCTGGCGGCCGGAGCTGGTCGTTACGTCGATGGTGAGCTGGGCGTGCGCGGTGGCGGCTAACATCAACGCGCCGAGGAGTGCGGCGGTTGCGATGCTGCGAACGCTGTTGAATCGTTTAAACATGTGATTGATTGTGCCCATAAGTGAGTGCTGCATCATTCATCCCTTTTTCAAAGGCAGAAGTGCAAGAGTTGAGATCGCGCTTTAGTATGGATCATACGTAGTTCAACGACACCTACCGTTCGTGACGAATATTCAAATTAAGTTCACGCCGCCCACCGAATAATTCAGCGTTTTCCGGCTGCGGCCATTGCCGAATGCCGTTGATGGCGCGCTCAACTGCGTCATCATAAACTTTATCGCCGGAGGACTTCACAACCTGCGCATCGAAGATGACGCCATTGACGAGCAGTCGTAAACGCACCTGCACTTCCGGCCGACCCGTAACCGAATCAGGAATATTGGCGCGATCCCGAATCAGCCGCGCTATCTTATCGCCGTAGTCTTTAAGCGAGGCATTACGCGCCGTCGCCGCGGATGCCTCTTTCGCGGCCAGCTCGGCACGCGCCTTGTCGTCGGCTATTTTTTGCGCGAGCTTCTGTTTTGTTTCGTCCTCTTTGCGCTTTTTCTCAACCTCAACGAGTTTTTGTTTTTCCTTGAGCGTTTTCTCGTCCTGCAATTTTTTTTCGCGTTCGGCTTTTTCGAGCTTCTCGCGTTTGGCTTGTAAATTGATCTCGGCCGGCGTCGGTTGCGGTGGGGCTTTTTCCACTTTTGCAATCTTTGGCTCGACTTTCGGCGGGTCTGGTTTGACCACTTCCGGCTCAGGTGGCGGAGGCACAACCTGCACATTTTGCATCGGCGGCAATTGGCTCCATAGCTCGGCGATGGCCGAATCCGGTTGTTTGACCTGCCAGGAAACGCCGAACACGAGCAGCGCAAAAAAAACACTATGGACAATAATCGCCAGCAACGCCGCAGGCAATCTGCCCGGCTCACTTCTTGTCAGCAACGGCGAGCGGCGATGCGAAATGGACGGCGAATGCGCCATGCTACTTGTCCGGCTTCACCAGTAAGCCGACCCGCTTGATCTTGCCAGCCTGCAAGATATCCATGACGCGCAGCACATCGTCGTATTTCAAATTTTTATCGGCGTTGATCACCACTGCCTGTTCGGGGTGCGACGCCTGAATGACGTTTACCGTTTGCAGCAATTTTTCACGCGTCACGAGCTGCTCCTGCCCGCCTTGCTGGCGGTCGACCAGCAGAATCGAGCCGTCACGCTTGATGCGAACTTCCAGCGGTGCGACGGTTGGGTTGAGCGCCTGGCCGACGCTC
>JANMPY010000613.1:0-4214 GCA_031370095.1 Betaproteobacteria bacterium | reverse complement strand
TTCGGCGAGCGATTTCGCGAGCCTCGCGTTCACCGCACCCAGCGGGATCACTTGTACCAACACCACCGCCAGCACCACCAGGGCGATCACACCCAACACCAGCCAGCGCACGCCGCTGCCGCCCTTCTTCCGGCCGCGCTGCTTTGGCTTGGGGCCTGCGATGGCGGCGTACTTGGCCGCTTGCTCGTTTTGTTCGGCAAGCTCGCGTAAACGCGCAACCTGCGCGTCACGCTGGACTTGCTCAGCCTCTGCTTCTGCGCGGGCTTTTTCCTCGGCCCGCTCACGACCCTGTCGTTCAACGGCGATGCGCGCTTCGGCATCCTTTTCTATACGCTCACGCTGCGCAGCCTGATCTGCCGCTTCGCGCGACGCGATTTCTCGCGCTCTGGATTCTTCGAGAGCTTTTTGCTCCGCCTCGCCACGCGCCTTGATTTCAACCAGCGCCTTTTGCTCCGCGTCCTCGCGGGCTTTGCGTTCGGCGTCGAGCTTGGCGCGACTTTCCCGGTCGGATTTTTCCCGCATTTCCTGCTCGACCAACATGCGCGCTTCCGCTTGAACCTTGGCTTCCTTCTCGGCGCGGAGCTTCGCTTTCATCTCGGCCTCGACGCGCGCGCGATCTGCGGCCTCCTCACGCGCGCGCGCTTCCAAACGCTGACGATTTTGCGTTTCAAGTTGTTTGCGGGTTTCGGTTTCCGCTTCTGCGGCGCGACGTGCGTCTTCTTCCGCCTTTAAGCGCACCGCAAATTCGGCTGATGCTTTGGCTGCGGCCACCGCCTGCGCCTCGGCCATCTTGCGTGACTCGGCCTCGACGCGTGCGCTTTGCTCGCGCATTTTGGCGAGCTGTGTTTCCATCTCGGCGCGAATCCGGACTTCCTGCTCGGCCAGCATTTTTTTCGCTTCCACTTCGGCGTTTTTCTTCGCCTCGACTTCGACGCGGGCGAGCATGCTGCGCTCGGTCTGCAACTGCTCCTCGAGCATGCGCCGCGCGTCGTCATGCGCCTCGGCGATGATAGCCGCTTCGACTTCGGCTCGCGCGCTTTCTTCCACATCGGTTTTCAGCAAGGCCTCCATCTCGGCACGAACCTTCGCCTCGATTTCCTCTTTAAGTTGATGACGCAGATCGCGCTGTGCGGCTTCGAATTCCTGCTGTTGCCGTTTGGCGGCAGCCTCGGCTTGCACCCGCGCCTCAGCCAGCGCGCGCGCCTCGGTCTCGGCGCGCGAACGTGCTTCTGCGAGAGCCTGTGCTTCTGCCTCTGCTGCTGCGCGCGCGGCGGACAATGCCTGCTGTTGCTGCGCGGCCTTCTCGGCCTGCTCGCGGGTCATCTGCGCATGCGCCGCATTCGCACTGTCGCGCTGCTTTTTTTCCTCGACAATCGAGGTTTCCAATGCGACCCGTGCGGTCTCGGCGGCGGCTTGCGCGCGTTTTGCCTCCTCGATGGCACGCTCCTCGGCGTCGCGTCGTGCCCTGGCTTCAACGTCGAGTCGCGCGCGCAACTGCGCCTCGCGTTCGGTGCGGGCGCGCGCCTCCGTTTGCGCCCGCTCGCGTGCCATCGCCAGCGCGGCGATGAGTTCGGCGTCATTGGCTACCGGTGCTGATACGACTGGCTGGTTTGCCTGAGTTGCCGGACTTGTCCGGCTTGGCTGATTTGGCGAAGGTGCTGCGGCGCGTTCGACCTGGCCGTCGGAGGCGGGGGTGCGGTGTCGCGAAGGTTTGAATGATGCCGTTGTGGATGGATCAAACTTGGCTGCGGTCTTTTTTAGCGCTGTGAAATCGAAATCTTCCGCGCTGCCGCCAAAGTCTGTCAGCGGCTCCTCTCTCCTGATCTCAAATACTTTGACGTACCCGTCCCGCTGCAAGCCGGACAATAATTTTGTTAACGCCGAGAAAGCGATATCGGCTTTGTCCGCCAGCACGTCAACGTTGGATTTGCCGTCGATTGCCTTCAAGACCTTCATCAACTCGCGGGAGAGCGACTGGGTCTTCTGGTTCACCTGGGTGACGCCTTTGGCTGTCTTGGTGAAAACTGTTTTTGCATCCATCGGTTAATTCTTCTTTCAAAGATTGTTCCAACAGCGCGGGAAATTTGTCCAACCCGCCGATGACATTTAACCTCGCTCGGCGGTGGATTTTCTGTCAATTGAATATCTTCTCACGAATCATGGGATTGCGACACTTGAAGCGCTTGGGCTCCGCTGCCGCATCGTGCCGGACACATGTCAACGAGAACGCTCTGCATCACGTTTTTGAGACAAGCCATTACATCTGACACGAGAGCCATTATGACTACGCCGCTATTGCAACGCCTTCGCCACTTCTTGTGCGCCGCACCATTAGCCGCGCTGCTGACGCTCTCGTCACTTGCATCTGCCGAGCCGCCGTCGCGCGTCGGGCGATTGAGCTTCATGCAGGGCGATGTATCGTTTTTCATGGATCGCGACGAGGGCTGGCGCCGCGCGCAGCTTAACTTTCCGGTGAGCAGCGAGAATTCGCTGTGGACCGAAAATGGCGGTCGCGCCGAAGTGCGCATCGGCGCGTCGGCGCTGCGCATCGATGATCGTTCGATCCTAGATTTTATTCGTATTGAAGACGACCAGACGCTGGCATTCCTGCAACGCGGCACGCTGAATCTGCGTATCCGCACCGACGATGGTGGTGACCGATCCGAGCGTCGCAATGACGGCGACACTTTCCGTATCGAAACCGGCGAAGGCCAATTTGTTTTTTCACGCAACGGTCGCTATCGGATCGACGCATCGCCCGAAGCGGGTGAAAGTCGCGTCTCGGTTTACGCCGGTCGCGCGCGTTTCGAAAGCGGCGATGGCGGTGATAGCCGCATCAATGTTGAAGCCGGCAAATCGCTGGTGGTGCGCGGCAGTGGCGGCGCGAGTGATTTTCATTTTGAATCGGCAA
This sequence comes from Betaproteobacteria bacterium, assembly GCA_031370095.1. Lineage (GTDB taxonomy): Bacteria > Pseudomonadota > Gammaproteobacteria > Burkholderiales > Usitatibacteraceae > UKL13-2. The sequence continues at coordinate 1,303 of JANMPY010000613.1, read as the reverse complement.
ATGAATCACAGTTTGATCGCTGGGCTGATGCGCGCGATCAAAACTGGAACCAGATTCACACCCGCTACGTGCGCGAACGCAACGTCTCTCCTTACATGACCGGCTACGAAGATCTGGATCAGTACGGCGACTGGATCGACGATGGCGAATACGGCAGATTGTGGACACCACGCGCCGTCGTCAGCGACTGGGCGCCATATCGTTATGGACGCTGGGCGAATGTGCAACCGTGGGGCTGGACCTGGGTGGACGATGCGGCGTGGGGCTTTGCGCCGTTCCACTATGGTCGCTGGGTGCAGGTGCGGTCACGCTGGGCGTGGTGGCCGGGCCCGTACGTGCGTCGTCCCGCATACGCACCCGCGCTGGTGGCGTGGTTTAACCGACCCGGCGTAAGCATTTCGATTTCTTCCGGCCCATCGGTGGGATGGTTTCCGCTGGCCCCGCGCGAACATTATTTGCCCGGCTATTCCAACAACGTCACCTACATTCGCAACATCAACTACGTGACCAACAACGTGACCATCATCAATCCGCCAAGCCGCTATGTGAATCAGTTGCCGGGTGCGACGGTGGTACAAAACAATGTGTTCCTCGGCGGCCAGTCAATCGGCCGTAACATCGCGCCAGTGCCGCCAGCTGTGATCAATGCGCAGATAGCCGGTAGCGGTGTGAATTTTGGCCCGCGTTTTACACGTCAGGAAGGCGGCAATGGTAATGGCAATGGCCCGCGTGACGGTCGCCGCGATGATCGCAGGCCACCGCCATCGTATGCACCGCCATCGTATGCGCCCTCGTCTCCCGGCGCGCCCGTGCCACCGATCCTGCCTGCACCTGTCGGACAGTTCGTGCCGGGTGCCGCAGGTGGTGTAGGTGGCGTCCCAGGCGGCGTCAACCAGCAATTCAATAAGCCCGCGCCGCAAGCTTCAGCGGGCGGCGCGCTGCCGGTCGTGAACGGCCAGCCAGTGCCGCTACCGCCGCGCGTGAAGAGCGCGCCAATACCAGCGCAAACGATGCCGTTCCCAAATCCTTCAGCGCCTGCGCAGCCCGTGTACCTGACGCCCGCCGCCGCGCCGCCAGCGCCGGTCAGGCGTGATTCGGCAAACCCGCCGTTACTGATCGACGGCAGCGCGCAAGCACCTGCACAACGACCGCGCCGCGAGCGGCAAGTGATTGAGCGCGCGCCGGCACCGCAAAATGCACCCGCTGCCGTTAACCAAAACGAGCGCAGCATGGGCGACCGCGCCGTGCGCGTGCCACAGAATGCAGGCGAGCCACGATCAGTGCCGCGCCCGCAGGCGGCAAC
>JANMPY010000599.1:0-3074 GCA_031370095.1 Betaproteobacteria bacterium | reverse complement strand
GCGTGGTCGGATAGCCGCCGATAAAGCCGGCCGAATTGGCGTAAATGAAATCGGATTCCGAGGTTGAGACCGATGCGCCTTCAGAATTATTGATGCGCTTGTCGACCGCAAACGCGGCGGCCTCAATGCGTTTGCCAAGCTGAATTGCATCGTCAACGGCGAGTTTCCACGGATAGTAAAGTCCGTAATCGGCGAATGGTGCTGGTGCCAGTCGATTCGTATCCGCCAAGCCGGCGAATTCATCCTCGGCGGTATATTTGGCAATCGCCAGCGCCGCTTTAACGGTGCGCTCGATTGCGTCGCGTGACAGGTCGGTGGTGGACGCATTGCCGCGCCGTTGGCCGAGATAAACGGTGATGCCTAAGCCTTTGTCGCGATTGTGCTCGATGGTTTCGACCTCGCCCAAGCGCACCGTCACGTCCTGACCGAGGGAGGTGGAAATTTCCACTTCAGCGGCGGTGGCACCGAGCACTTTGGCGCGGTCAAGTGAAAATTGAGCGAGGTCGGCGAGGCTGTTGTTGATGACGATGGAAGTTGAGGGCACGTTAGGATTTTGAGAGAAGGAGAATGGGGAACCGGTGCGGTATCATCACGCCTGCACACCGATAAAAAAGCGACAAACGCGATGAACGACGAAGCAGAGAACAGAGACAGCGGAATTGATGACGAAAATTCTATCAGCAAAAGCCAGAAGAAACGCGACATGCTGGCATTGCAGGACATCGGCGTGGAGCTGGTCGCGCTGTCAAATGAGGCGATCAACAAGCTTGATCTGCCGGATAATTTACGCACCGCAGTGGTTGAGGCCAAGCGCATTCCGAAAAGCAAATATGGTGGCATGAAGCGGCAAATGCAATACATCGGCCGCTTGATGCGCGAAATTGATCCCGCACCAATCATCGAGCAACTAAGCTCGCTGAAAGCGCCCAACAAAAAACAAACCGCGTTGCATCATCTGGCTGAACGCTGGCGCGAACGTTTGCTCGAAGATGAGACCGCACTCAATGCTTTCCTGAACGCGTTTACCGATGCCGACGCGGCCCTGCTGGCGCGCTACGTGCAAGCCTCGAAAGACGACAAGGCAAAAAATAAACCGCCAAAGCATTATCGATTGCTCTACACGCAGATTCACGATTTGGTGGTCGCGCAATCGCGCGCGCCGGAATAGTTTGCGACCTTGCCCATGACTATTGATGCCGTAAAAATCGGTCTGCTGTCAATATCTGATCGCGCCTCACAAGGGATCTATCGCGACGAGGGTTTACCTGCGCTCGAAGCGTGGTTGACGACGGCGCTGAAAAATCCGTTGACATTTGTCTCGACCGTGATTCCCGATGAGCAGCCGCTGATCGAGACAAATCTGAAACGGCTGGTTGATGTTGAAAAATGTTGTCTGGTGCTGACCACGGGCGGCACCGGCCCCGCACCGCGCGACGTGACACCGGACGCCACGCTCGCAATTGCGGATCGCGTGATGGACGGCTTCGGCGAACGCATGCGGCAAATTTCATTGCGATTCGTCGCGACTGCAATCCTCTCGCGGCAAGTCGCGGTGATTCGCGCGCAGTCGCTCATCATCAATTTGCCCGGGCAGCCGAAGGCGATCAAGGAAACGCTGGAGGGACTCAAAGATGCTGCGGGTGCATCGATTGAAACAGGTATTTTCGCCGCTGTTCCATACTGCGTCGATTTGATCGGCGGGCCGTATCTGGAAACCAACGATGATGTGGTCAAGGCGTTTCGTCCTAAAAGTGCTGTGAGGCGGTGACGGGAAACGGGTGACGCACTACCTGTTACGCCGCTCCAGTCGCGCCATACCTGTCACGCCTTATCCGTCACGCTTCACCTGTAACCGCCTCAACCAAAAAAGAACCCATGAAACCAATCCAACACCTCGAACTCAACACTGGCACCGATCCCAAAGGCACCATCATCTGGATGCACGGCTTAGGTGCTGACTGCTGGGATTTTGTTTCCATCGTCAAGGAGCTTGGTCTGCCCGCAGACTTGCCGTTGCGTTTTATTTTTCCGCAGGCGCCGTCGCGATCGATCACGATCAACAACGGTCAGGTGATGCCGGGCTGGTACGACATTTCGATGGCGGAATTGCAGCGCAAACCCGACGAAGCTGGCGTGCGTCAATCGCAGGCGGCAATTGATGAACTGATTGCGCGTGAAATCGGGCGCGGCATCGCTGCCGACAAAATCATCCTCGCCGGATTTTCGCAAGGCGGTGCGATCGCGTTGCAAACGGGTCTGCGCTACCGCGACGCACTCGGCGGCATCATGGCGCTATCCACTTACCTCACAATGGAAGATTCACTCGCCGCAGAAGCCACAATCGCCAACGCCAACATCCCAATCCTGATGGCGCACGGCACGCAGGATCAGGTCATCCCGCTTTCGCTGGCGCAATCGTCGCGCGCAAAAATGGCCGCACGTGGCTACAAAATCGAATGGCACGAATACCCGATGCCGCACTCGGTTTGCATGGAAGAAATCGAGGATATTGGCGTGTGGATTCAGGCGCGGTTCAAGTCGCGTATTTTTTTGGGGTAGCCATTTTTTACCAGCATTTAAGTGCATAGAACGCCTATTCATGCGTGGTTCAAGGCGAAATGCCTTGGAGAGCCTCGCCAGTGCTGGGGCTTCCATATAATTTTTGAAGATTTCGCGAACGCGCGATTGACCGCTTCAGCCGAGGCGAGTAAATTTGTGTTGCGTTGGCAAGCAGTTACATCTGGCATTCGACGACCACGATTGCAAGGGATAAAAACAGATGCGCTCTGAGCCGCCGCCGGGTCGAAGTTTGACGCGTCACCGCAGGGTACAGGGAGAGCCAGCATGTGCGCACCACGCTTTGTTCGTTTTTTATCCGTCACAGCTTTCGCCACGCTTCTGTCTGCGTTGAGCATGCAAAACGCATTCGCGCAATGGACTTTTCGCGCCGCACCCCAGCCGCTGATTCGCAACATCACGGTCACGGCCAATAGTCCGGCGGCGGGCACCAATACGCTGATCGTCTCGACGCTGACCGACGGCATGTATAAAGGCACCGACAACGGCACGACCAC
>JANMPY010000183.1:0-5176 GCA_031370095.1 Betaproteobacteria bacterium | reverse complement strand
CCGGCGCGCTTTGAGCAATCGATCCAGCTTGTACCAGTGTTGCAGTCGATCCATGAATATGGAAGTATTCTTGTTTTGAGTGCGAAGCTCCTTTGTACGCGATGTTTGTGCGTTTGTCGCCTACCTGCTTGAGTGGGAAAGCATTAGTGCAACGCTGGATGTCATGGAGGTGAAAATTGAATGTGGTAATTTCTCTGCCACTCCGCCCTCTCCCCAACCCCCTGCTTCGCTTCAAGTGTCCCCTCTCCCACAAGGGGCGAGGGAAGAAGTAGCAAATGATGCCCCGCTATTTTCCGATAACCAACCGCGCCCAACTCCCGCGCACCAATCCCTCTATCGGCTGAAAGTCGGTCTTGTAATTCATCTTGCGGCTTTCGGCGATCCAGTAACCGAGATAGACGAAAGGCAGCTTGCGGCGGCGCGCCTCGGCGATCTGCCAGAGGATGCTGTAGGTGCCCAAGCTCTGTCGCGACTGATCGGGCTCAAAAAAAGTGTAGACCGATGAAAGTCCATCGCTCAAATCATCCATGATCGCGATCATGCAGAGACGCCCGTGGTCACGAAATTCCACCAGTCGCGTGTGGACATTGCTCTGCAACAGAAAATGCGAATACTGCTCGCGGCTGTCGTGATCCATGCCGCCACCCGGGTGGCGAATCGACTGGTAACGCCGATACAGCGCATAGTGCTCGTGCGAAAATTTCAGATCCATGACGCGGGTGGTGAGCTCCGCATTGGCTTTGATGCAGCGGCGCTGCGCACGGCTCGGCGCAAATTCTTCCGCGATCACCCGCACCGGGGTACACGCTCGGCAATGGTCGCAGTACGGGCGGTAGGTAAATGCGCCGCTGCGACGAAATCCAGCGGTCACCAGGTGGCTGTAGGTCGGTGTGTCGATCAAGTAGCTTGGTGTCGCGACCTGTGAGCGCGCGAGACGACCGGGCAGATAGCTGCACGGGTAGGGCGCAGTCGCGTAGAACTGTAAATTGGCAAACGGCAGATCGTTAAGCTTTGACATTTAACCTTGCCTTACGTGGTGCTATTCATTTGACGCAACTCGTCGTCACGATCACCGACTTACTCCTTCCCCCGGCCACGGGGGAAGGAGGCTCTGCTGTGGAAATCGCGCGACCACGCGATCAAAAGCCAACGTTTGGTATAACCCTAGGTTGCACGCCACGCAGAACCGGATTGATTGAAGTCTATCAATTCTTTTAACCGTTGCACAAAGTCGCCACGCGGAATCGGCCGCGCGCCAAAGCTGCCGAGGTGCCGTGTCTCTTGTTGGCAATCGACCAATTCAAAGCCGTCGCGTTTGAGTTTGTCGATCAGCGCCACCAGCGCGACTTTGGATGCATCGGTCTCGTTCGCAAACATCGATTCGCCGAAAAACATGCGACCCAGTGCCAGACCATACAAGCCGCCGACCAGTTTGCCGTCGCGCCAGCTCTCGATCGAATGGGCGACACCGAGCTTGTGCAACTGCGCGTAGGCGGCCTGCATTTCCGGCACGATCCAGGTGCCACCGTCTTTGCTGCGCGGTGCTGAACACGCCGCAATCACGTCGCCGAAAGCGCTGTCAAAGCGGGTCTCAAACACGTCGCGCGCCACCGTCTTTGCGAGCGACTTCGAAATTTTGAATTCACCGGGCAGTAGCACCATGCGCGGATTCGGGCTCCACCAAAGTATGGGTTGATCGTCGGAAAACCACGGAAAGATACCGCGTGAATAGGCGGCAATAATGGTTGCCGGTGCAAGATCGGCACCGGCGCAGAGCAGGCCGTTCGGCTCAAGCCGTGCGGTCTCGACTGGTGGAAAGTCGTGTGGTGATGCTATCCACGGAATCATTCAACAAAGCGCCGTTTGGGTCGAATACGCGGCGAGGTCGGTGAGTCGCGCAGTGTCAGTCACCACCTCTTTTGCCTTCGCGCCCATTTCCATCGATAGTTTGAAATCGTATTTCTGGAAAAATTCGTTAAATTTTTCGCCGCCGAATGTGCCGATGGCGTACAACTCATCGGTCTTGGCATCGTGCTCGAGCAGAATCGCGGCTAACGGCTGCGGTGCCGGCCCGCTCAATACTTTGGCACCGACAAAGGGGTCGTACACGCTCTTGTCTGCGCAACAGGAAATCACCTGTCCGCGCGCGTTGATTTTGGAGGGTTTGGGGCGATAGCTGATGAAACTTACCTGCGACGTCGGATACGCCAATTTGTGCGCGCAAATCGCCGAATAGGCAACGATGGATTTGGTCGTGCCCACACCGCCCGGCCAGTCGTAGGTGCCGCCGCTGTCGGTTTTCAAATTCACCTTGTCCGGCAACGGCTTGTCGAGATTCAGCAAAAAACACGGCGTGGATGCATACGGGTAGCTGAACACATAGTTGTGGTGCGCCTTGAGCGATTTTGCTTTGATTGTTTTGCCGTCCGCGTCGACCAGCTTTACGCGGTTGTATGACCGGGATGTGAGCGGCACTGATGTCGCAGGCGGCGCCGACGTAGCTGGTGTCGCAGCGAGCGCGGTACACGGTGTGGCACCGGCGACGCAGATTTCGATGAATTTGCGGCGGCTCGTCTCCATTTCTCAAATCACTCCTTCCAGAATTTGCACCTCGACCATTGCCCCCGCATCAACATTGCCGACGTGGTCGTGCAGCATGATGAAACAGTTTGCGTCCGACATCGATTTCAGAATTCCGGATCCTTGTTCGCCAGTGGTGCGTACTTTGTACACGCCGTCTTCCAGATAAAGAACGCCGCGCTGGAACTCGGTACGACCCGGTGCTTTCTTGATGGCCGACGTGCAAATCGCATTCAGCAGCGGCTGCGCGGGAAGCGGATTCACACCCTGCAAGATCAGCAGCGCATCGCGCACAAATTGATAGAACGTCACCATCACGCTGACGGGATTACCGGGAAGCCCAAAAAAATGCGCCTTGCCGATTTTTCCGTACGCTAGAGGGCGCCCTGGCTTCATGGCAATTTTCCAGAACACAACTTCACCGAGTTTGGACAGTAGCTGTTTCACATAGTCGGCTTCGCCTACCGACACGCCGCCCGAGGTAATCACGACATCGCCGATTTCACTGGCTTCAACAAAGGCACGCTCAAGCAACGCAGGCTCATCGCGCACCACGCCCATATCAATCACTTCACAGCCGATTCGCGTCAACATGCCGTGCAGGGTATAGCGATTGCTGTCGTAAATCTGGCCTTCGCCCAGTGGTAATCCGATGGACACCAACTCATCACCGGTCGAAAAAAACACCACGCGCAACGGTCGATACACGCTTACCTCGCCGATGCCGAGTGAGGCGAGTAAGCCCAATTCTGCGGGTCGCACGATGCGACCTTTGGCCAGCGCCACCGCACCGGCTTTCAAATCCTCACCGGCATAGCGCACGTTTTGGCCGAGCTTCACACCAGCCGAGAACGTGATCGACTTGGCTTCGGCCTGCGCTTTTTCCTGCATGACGACCGCGTTGCAGCCTTCCGGCACCACGCCGCCGGTGAATATCCGCACGCACTGACCCTTGCCGACCGCGCCAGCAAACGGCTGACCGGCAAAGCTCGCACCAATTTCAGTGAATACGGCGGATGGATTCTCGGCCAGGTCTTCGCAGCGGAGTGTCCAGCCATCCATCGCGGAGTTGACGTGCGCCGGGACGTTCACCGGGGAAATAATATCTTCAGCGAGCACACGTCCGAGCGCCGACCGAAGTGGCACGCGCGCGATGCCTTTCACCGGTGACAAAAAAGTGTGAATGAACGCCCGCGCTTTCGCGACTGGCATCGAATTCGGATCGTAGTCGTCCGCACAGGAAGCTTCGGTAATGGTGAGTGATGGTTTCATGCAAAATTTAGCGGGACGGAATGATCAATCGTAATTGTACCGTTTGGATGATAGCTGACAATATTCAATTCCTTCATTACCGCGCGCCATTCCGCGCGCAACGCCGTGGCTGCTGCCTCGTGCATCGCGGCGTAAGTCGCGCCGCCGGGATTGCCGGTGATCCGACCGAGCGTGATGTGCGGACGGTAATCCAAATCAGCACGCAGATATTTTTTTAATATTCCCGAATACAGTTTGTCGTGAAGTGCTACCACCGCGTCCGATTTATCCCGCAACATGAGTATCGAGAATTCATCCTGAATCGATTCAACATCGCGAAAGCTCACGGGCAGTTGCGGTTAGTTGCTGACGATGCGTTTGATGTGCGACGCGAATTGGATGGCGGTGAGATTGGTCGGGCACGGAAAAACCAGCGTGACGTGCGCGGGCAGTGATGCGGCGAGCGGATCGTTGCACGCACGGAAAGCCTCGATCTTGTTGTCTGCAGCCATGGGCGGAAACCAGACGATTGCGCGCCTTGTTAATGGTGGACGCAGGCGCAGCTTCACCACATTGCGTTTTTTCGCCATCGCGTCGATTGCTAGATTTGCGGTGGTGACTGCTCAAAAGATTTCAGCTCGTCAATGGTATTGATATTTGAAAATGCTGCTTCCTCATCGTCGAATTGAACTTCCACTATCTTTAGCGTGGCGTACCATTTGTCGATTTTTCGCTGGCCACTTTCCAGAAATGTTTGCAGGTGCGGCGCGAGACTGGTTTTGACGAGACAAAAAACCGGATGTGGTTGATCAAATGTTTTTGCAACAGCCAGATCGGTGTTTGATTTTTGCATCGCAGCCGAAAGCCGTGCAATCAGATCCAGCGGCAAGAACGGCGAATCGCAAGGCACGGTAGCGACCAACGGATGCGCAGCGTGCGTCATGCCGATGTGCAGCCCTGCAAGGGGACCTGCGAAACCATCAATCGCGTCAGGAATTACGCGATGGCCGAACGCTGCGTATTCCGCGATGCTGCGATTGGCGTTGATGAGGATTTCATCCACCTGCGGCTGAATTCGCGTTAGCACGTGCGCGACCATCGGTTTGCCGTTGAAAAATTGCAAACCTTTGTCGACGCTGCCCATGCGTGAGCCGCGACCGCCTGCGAGAATCAGGCCGGTGATTTTTGTCATGGCGTTTCCCGCGCCCCCTCTCCCTCGGTCCCTCCCCCCCGAGGGGGGTGGGTAGAGCAGCTCGCCGTAGGGAAGGATGCATCGGGAACGGGAAAAGCAACTTTGTGGGGAAAAAACGAGGCGGCCCTCGGTAGCTACGACCGCGAACATTTG
>JANMPY010000585.1:0-1503 GCA_031370095.1 Betaproteobacteria bacterium | reverse complement strand
GGCGACCAGCAAACTGAAGATCGCCGTGGTCTGGAAAGAAAGCAGGTAACGATCATCGGCAAACAGCGTCTTGAAATTCTCAAACCAGACAAACTCGCTGTGCAATCCGAATGCGTCCTGCGACAACAGCGACTGATACACCGCCTGAAATGCCGGCCAGAAAAAAAACACGATGGTGACCACGATCTGCGGGGCGACCAGCAGATACGGCAACCATGCGGATTTGAAGACGACGCGTTTTTCCATTTTTGCTCGGTGACTGGTGATGCGTCAAAGATAAGGCCTAACGGTGACAAAGGCCTGATCGTTAACCGTCGCGCCTTATCCGTCACCCATCAGGTATGTTCTGTCACTGCTTATTGGTCGCCTGAAATTTTCGCAAGATTTCGTTGCCGCGCTTGACCGCATCATCGAGCGCGGTCTTGGCGTCTTTCTTGCCCGAGAACACCGCTTCCATTTCCTCTTCGAACACTTCGCGCCCCTGCACGTAGTTGCCAAAGCGCAGCCCTTTTGAATTGGCTGTGGTCGGCTTGTTGGTGAGTTGCTTCACGGCCATGTCGGCACCGGGATTTTTTTCGTAATAGCCGGATTTGCGGGTCATCTCGTAGGCGGCCATGGTGACAGGCACGTAGCCGGTCGAGGTATGCCAGTCCATCTGGATTTCCGGTTTGGAAAGGAAGGCAAAATATTTGGCGATGCCCTTGTAGGCATTGTTGGTCTTGCCGCCCATCACCCACAACGATGCGCCACCGATGATCGAATTCTGCGGTGCGCCTTTGACGTCGTCGTGATACGGAATGAAATTAGCCGACCACGCGAACTTGGCGTTGCGCCGGATGTTGGCTTGCGCGCCACTTGACGATGTCATCATCGCGCACTCGCCCGAATAAAATTTCGCTTCCGCCTGATTGGTGCGGCCGGCGTAACTGAAGGTGCCTTTTTTTGCCATGTCACCGATCATCGTAATGTGTCGTATGTGCAACGGTGAGTTGATCTGGAATTGGGTATCCGCGCCAGCCATGCCGTTTTCTTTGGTGCCGATCGGTACGTTGTGCCACGCGCTGAAATTCTCAATGTGCATCCACGATGGCCAGCCGGAGGTGTACGGGCAAGTGTGACCGGAGGCTTTCAATTTGTCTGCGGCCGACAGCAATTCTTTCCAAGTCTTGGGTGCCTTATCGGGATCGAGACCGGCTTTTTTGAAGGCGTCCTTGTTTACATAAAACAAAATCGTCGAGCTATTAAACGGGAACGACAGCATGTCACCTTTGCTATCCGTGTAGTAACCGGCAACCGCTGGCAGATACGCTTTCGGGTCGAACGGCTCGTCTGCATCCTTCATGAGTTTGGCGACCGGCACAATCGCGCCCTTGGCCGCCATCATGGTGGCGGTGCCAACCTCGAACACTTGCAAAATATGCGGCGCATTGCCGGCCCGATAGGCCGCAATCGCTGCCGTCATCGACTCCGGATATTCACCTTTGAAAACCGGCACAATTTTGT
>JANMPY010000568.1:0-3239 GCA_031370095.1 Betaproteobacteria bacterium | reverse complement strand
CGATCCCGAAATTTTTGCTGTTATCGAAAAAGAAAATCAGCGGCAGGAAGACCACATCGAATTGATTGCTTCCGAAAATTACACCAGCCCGGCGGTGATGGAGGCGCAGGGTTCGCAGCTCACCAATAAATATGCCGAAGGCTATCCGGGCAAACGCTACTACGGCGGCTGCGAATTTGTCGACATCGCCGAAACGCTGGCGATTGATCGCGTGCGGAAATTGTTCGGCGCCGACACCCACAATTACGCGGCGAATGTGCAGCCGAATTCGGGCTCGCAGGCCAATCAGGCGGTGTATTTTGCGCTGCTGAAACCGGGCGACACGATTCTGGGCATGAGCCTCGCGATGGGCGGGCACCTCACGCACGGCTCGCCCGTCAACATGAGCGGCAAGTGGTTCAATATTGTCAGCTACGGTTTAACGGCCGCCGAAGAAATCGATTACGATCAGGTCGAAGAGCTGGCGCGGGAACACAAACCAAAACTGATTCTTGCGGGTGCGTCCGCGTATTCGTTGCGCATCGATTTCGAACGGTTCGCGAAAATCGCCAAAGATGTCGGCGCGTATTTCATGGTCGACATGGCGCATTACGCCGGGCTGATCGCAGCAGGCGTTTATCCGAACCCGATACCGTTCGCCGACGTGGTGACCTCGACCACGCACAAATCGCTGCGGGGGCCGCGTGGCGGCATCATTTTGATGAAATCGGAATACGAGAAGGTGGTTAATTCCGCGATCTTTCCCGGCATTCAGGGCGGGCCGCTGATGCACGTGATTGCGGCCAAGGCAGTCGCGTTCAAGGAAGCGCTGGAGCCGGGCTTCAAAATTTATCAGGCGCAAGTGTTGAAAAATGCCGACATCTTGGCCAAGACCCTGATCAAGCGCGGCTTGCGTATCGTCTCTGGTCGCACCGAGTCGCACGTGATGCTGGTCGATTTACGTGCAAAGTTGATCACTGGCAAAGCGGCCGAAGCGGCATTGGGCGAGGCGCACATTACCTGTAACAAAAACTCTATCCCCCACGATCCGGAAAAACCGTTCGTCACCAGTGGCATTCGCTTAGGGTCGCCGGCGATGACCACGCGCGGGTTCAAAGAAGCCGAGTCGGAATTGACGGCGAATTTGATCGCTGATGTGCTCGACAAGCCGCAGGACGTTGCCAATATCGCCGCAGTGCGCGAAAAAGTTGCGGCGCTGACCAAGCGATTCCCGGTTTACGGCGCTTGAGATCTGACGAGCGGACGAAATGAAATGTCCGTTTTGTAGTGCGCAGGAAACGCAGGTAATCGATTCCCGTGTGAGCGAAGAGGGCGATGTGGTTCGCCGCCGCCGCCGTTGTACGGTTTGCCACAAGCGCTTCACCACCTACGAGGGGGCGGAGCTGCGGATGCCGACCATCGTGAAATCGAACGGCCAACGCGAAGATTTTTCGCGTGCAAAGCTGGAGACCAGCTTTCATCGCGCGCTGCATAAGCGGCTCGTTGAAACGGCGAAAGTGGAAGAGGCAATTGAGCGTATCGAACAAGCAGTATTGAACGAAGCAAAGCGTGAGCATTCATCGCGCAAAATTGGTGAGATGGTGATGGAAGAATTAAAAAAACTGGATCAGGTCGGCTACGTGCGCTTCGCCTCGGTCTATCGCAGCTTCTCGGATGTCGAGGAATTCAAAGACGCGATCCGCGAAGTCACGAAGCAATAAATTTCATGTTTTCCGCAATCGATCATGCAATGATGGCTCACGCGATCCGCCTTGCCGAGCAGGGACGGTGCATCGCGACACCAAACCCGTTCGTCGGCTGCGTGATCGTTAAAAACGGTCGCATTATTGGTGAGGGATTTACCCAAAATGGTGGACGCCCGCATGCCGAAGCGGTGGCCCTGGAAGGCTGTGGCGACACGTCACAGGGTGCAACGGTGTATTCGACCTTAGAGCCCTGTTGCCAGCATCCTAAATCGCGCGGCCCGGCATGTTCAGATTTACTGGTTGCGGCAAAAGTGGCGCGCGTGGTGTCTGCCGTACATGATCCGTTTGACGGCGTGAATGGCTGCGGACATTCGCGATTGCGTGATGCAGGCATCGTTGTTGAATCGGGATTGATGGAGGGCGTGGTACGCGAGCAATTGCGCGCGTTCCTCGCGCGTGTCACCCGCCACCGGCCTTGGGTAACGCTGAAGGTTGCGACCAGTCTGGACGGCAAGACAGCATTGGCGAACGGGCAATCAAAATGGATAACCGGTGAAGACGCACGACGTGACGTGCATCGCATGCGCGCTGAGGCGTGCGCGGTGATGACCGGCATCGGCACCCTGATGGCCGATGATCCGCAGCTTAATGTGCGGGAGGTGCCGTGCGACCGACAGCCGCTACGCATCCTGCTTGATAGTCGACTGGATGTCGCCGACAATGCGCGCATTCTTCAGGGCGGCAATGTGCTGGTGGTGACGGCCGCACAAAACGAGGTGCGTGAAAGCATGCTTAAAGCCCGTGGCGTGGACGTGATGCGTGTTCCAGTGGAAACGACCAAGGGCAAAGTCGATCTGGCTAAAATGATGGAGATGTTGAGCCATCGCGGGTTGAACAGCATCATGGTGGAAACCGGTGCCAAATTGAACGGCTCCTTGCTGGCCGCTGGCGTCGTGGATGAAATCGTTGCCTATGTTGCGCCGAGCATTTTAGGCGAGCCCGCGCGCGGTGTTTTCGCGTGGGGCGAGCTTAAGGATTTGGCTGAACGGAAACAGCTAAAAATTACCGACACACGGCAGATTGGTGCCGATCTGCGCATCACCGCACTGGTATTGGAGAGCTGACGTGTTTACCGGCATCATTGAAGCAACCGGATTGATCGAGAAAGCCGACGTGACGCCGGAAAATACCCGGCTCACGATCAATGCGACCCGTTTAGGTTTGCATCAGGTGGCGATTGGCGATTCGATTGCGGTGGGTGGCTGCTGCCTGACGGTCGTCGAGAAATCTGCCGAGACGTTTTCGGTTGATGTTTCCAACGAAACGCTGTCGCTGACAACCGGATTGTCGCAGGGTGCCGAAGTGAATCTGGAAAAATCATTGCGCTTCGGCGACCGTCTGGGCGGTCATCTGGTGAGCGGCCATATCGATGGCGTTGGCCTCGTGACCGCGATTGACGATCTTGGTGCGTCATGGCGTTTGGAAATCGACGCGCCGAAGGAGCTGGCAAGATTCGTCGCACGCAAGGGGTCGATTACGGTTAATGGTGTATCG
>JANMPY010000553.1:0-2831 GCA_031370095.1 Betaproteobacteria bacterium | reverse complement strand
CCAAACACCGCACCAAATGGCGATCTGAACCATTGGGAACTACTATAGATACGGAAATTAAAAATGGTGATTCCATGTGTGGTGTTCGCCCTCTCCCAGCCTGTCGGCTCCTTGCAGGGCGCGTTGCTCGCTGCATCGGGCAACCGATCAGCTGACCCAAAGTGCATGCCACGTCAGTCACGTTCTTAGCAATCGCGCTCATCGCCAACAACTACACAAACTATTTTACCTTGGCATTGCCTTCGCGAGACTGTCCACCACAATTTGATTCCAATGAGCCTCTTGCAAAAAAAATTTCCGCGCGTAGCGTTCCCGCAGGACAACACCAACTGGCTTGCGACCGGTGACCGCGCAGCGCAGAAATAATGCTCGCCATCCATTCGCCGTAGTAGCCGCCGTACTCGACGAGTAGTCCGTTGTGCATGGTTTGCCACTTCTTCCCATCGGCATCAATCTCGACTTTCCCTGCTTGTGGATGTTTGGGAATGACGTCGCAGTCTCGGCAGCTAATCGTGAGCTCAGCACGCGCCCATTCGTCGATTGCGTGTGGTTTTGTGATGGGTAGTCAACTGTCATTTTTTTCCTAAAAAAAGAACCTTTTGAAGGATTGCGCACGCCTCATCCGGGATACGCCACTGCAATTTTGTTTTGCGTGAGATTTCTGGTGGCCAGCGATCCTGGATGGAATGGAATGAAATCCGCGAAGAAACATCATCATGCCGCCAACCCTGCAAGCCAATTCGCGGCGTCCTTGAGTGCGATCCCGTTTCGGAATTCTTCCTGCCGGAGGTTATAGACAACCTGCACCGCCTCGGCGTCGGAAAACTGCTCTGCAAAGCGAACCAGGGCTCGGTGCGGCTTATTATCGCCGGACTTGCATTCGATCAACTGGGTCAGTTTTCCGGCGTCGCTCAGTGCGAAATCCACTTCCGTGCCATCCTTGGTGCGGATGTAATGCAGCCCGGCCTCTCTCCCGGCACTGTCCTGTAGGAAATGCATCTGCTTGAACAACATGCCTGCGACCGCATTCTCCAGGCGCACCCCTTGGTTGCCACGCACCAAGCCGGTATCGAAAAAATACACCTTCGGCGTTTGCAGAATGGCACGACCGACGTTGCGATGCCACGGATGCACCGTAAAGACGATGAACAACGCCTGCAATATATCCAGATAACGTTTCAAGGTCGCAGGCGCAACGGCGAGATCGCGGGCAATCGAGGCGAGCGATAACGGCGACCCGACGCGCTCGCGCAGTAATTCGACAAACAGCCGCATCGTATTGATTTCGTGCAAACGCGAAAACTCCAACACATCCTCGCGAATGAGATCGGTGAAATATTGCGCCCGCCAACGGTCGGCCTGAATCGAATCGGTCGCCAGACAAGGTTCCGGAAAGCCACCCCGCTCCAGCAAATGATCGAGTGCCGTTGCGGGATCAACCGCCTGTTGCTCGCACCACTCCCGCACCGAAACGGGATGCAACCGAAACGAAAAATACCGCCCCGCCAGCGAATCACCGGCCAGGCGAAACGTATCCATACGGGCGCTACCCGTCACCAGCAACGCCTGTCCGGCCGGGCGACCGTCCGCCACGCCTTTGAGCCACGCCTTCCAATTCGGCATCTTGTGAATCTCATCCATCACCAACAATCCGGCGCGAGGATTCCACGACTGCCGCTGCAATACCGCGCGATCAGCTAACACATCCCAATTCAAATACTGGGCGCTGCCGAACGACTGCATCAGATGCCTGCTCAAGGTGGTTTTTCCCACTTGGCGTGGCCCCGTCAGCACAACTGCCTTGGTCGCCAGATCGCTCAGCACCAGTTCGTCGAGGTAGCGTTTCATTTCGGCAGTATACGTCTATTTCACAAAAGTCGCGACTTTATCGATAATAACGTACATAAAGTCGCAAAATTTCAGGCAAGCAAGTCCAAGGCAAAGCGAGCCGAATGGAATGAAATCAAATTCGGGGGAGTACGATAAATTTGATTCGTATGACACTAAATTGGTAATGCCCCGTCATTCCCGCTTAGGCGGGAATGACGGTAAATTACCGCGATAAGAAATGGATCTGGAATAATGACGCTAGCGGTGAAAAGCATGACCAACTCTACAGCTGGTGCGCCGTTCCAGACATTTTTGGCTCAAACACCGCGCCAAATGGCGATCTACACGATTTCACTAACCCCAAAATCGTGTTTTTCCGGCGAGAAACCACGTGGATCACCCAGGCCAACAGCTACTTCGTCGCCTGCACCGCATTCAACACTGGATACGCCACCGAGAACACCACGTTCAGGAATTTCTGCAGTTCCGCCACCGGCGCGTTCGATATGTAGAGCAAATCCTTGTTGTTCACCTGAAAAGTCTGTGCGACGAAAAAACTTGCCGGGTCGCGCAGGTCGATGCGGTAGATGACGGCGACTTTTCCATCTGCCGTGGTCATCACCGGCTGCTTTGGCCAGGCAAGCGCGTTGGCGGGCTCGAAGCGGAAAATGAATACGCCTCGCGGGTCGGAGCGCTCGTCGCGTAGCCCGCCCGTACGGGCCAGCGCTTGCGCGAGTGAGATCCCTTGTGCTTCAAAGTTGATCTCTTCGTTTTTGCCGGTCGCGCCCAGCGCGGTGAAGCTTAGCGGCTGGAACATCGCCGTGACGACGTCGCCGCGTGTGAGCATCACGTTTTGCTTGGGGTCACGGATGATGCTGTCGAGCGGCATCGCGAAAACGCTCTCACCACGGGTGAGCTGGATGGTCATTTTGTTCACCGGCTGGCGCACGCCGCCTGCTGCCGCGAGTGCGTCGAGCAGCCGTTCGCCACTTGGCGTGATG
>JANMPY010000519.1:0-8710 GCA_031370095.1 Betaproteobacteria bacterium | reverse complement strand
GTCGGATGTTCGTCAGTGAATTCGCGAAAAATTGTGAAATCTGGCCGCGCGGAAAAATGAGCGGGGACTTCGATCAGTCGGTGAAGTCCGCGAAGCCCGTGCTCATTCTCTCCGGCGCACTTGATCCCGTGACACCGCCGCAATACGGTGACGAGGTGGCGAAAGGTTTTTCCAATGTAGTCCATGCGATTGCGCCGAATGTCGGGCATGGCGTGAGCATTCGTGGTTGCGCGCCGAAGCTCATCAAAAAATTTATCGAAACGGCGGTGACGACAGGGCTTGATGAAAAATGTCTTGAACGCATGCCGCGACCGTTGTTTTATGCGCCGCTGCGTGAAAAAGTCAAACCCGAAATCGCGGAAAATTCGCCAGAAAAAAATGAGGGCAAAAAATGATTGCCGTAAAAAATTTGAAAAAACATTTCGGCAACGTGACTGCAGTTGACGGCGTCACATTTACCGCGAACAGCGGCGCGATCACCGGCCTGTTAGGTCCCAATGGCGCGGGCAAGACCACCACCATTCGCATGATCGGCACGCTCATCGACATCGATTCAGGATCAGCAATGATCGACAGCGTGAATGTTGCGAATGACCCCGACGGCGCGCGCCGTGCCTGCGGTCTGCTCACCGATTCGCGCGGCGTCTACACCCGCATGACGGCGCGTGAAAATATTCGTTACTACGCCGATCTGCGTGGCGTGGCGATTGCACGTTCCGAAAAAACGCTGGCGAGATTTGTCGAGTGGCTCGACATGAAAGACATTCTGGATCGCCGGACAGAGGGATTTTCACAGGGCGAGCGCATGAAAGTGGCGATTGTGCGCGCGCTGATCCACGAGCCTGCCAACGTGATTCTTGACGAGCCGACCAATGGGCTGGACGTGATGAGTACGCGTGCATTGCGCGAGCTCATCAAGCGCTTGAAGGCCGACGGCCAGACCGTGATGTTTTCCAGCCACGTGATGCAGGAGGTGGCGGCGTTGTGCGACGAAATCGTCATCATTTCGCGTGGCCGCGTGACCGCACAGGGAACGGCTGAGCACTTAATGGAAATCAGCGGCAAGCAAAATCTGGAAGATGCTTTCATTGCGCTGAGTGACGTTGCTGATGCAATTGACCAACACAAGGAGGCCGCGTGATGTGGGCGACCGTATTGACCGTTTGCAAGAAGGAACTCACCGATCACCTGCGTGACCGGCGCACCGCCTCGATGATTTTCTTTTTGTCGATTGCGCTGGGGCCGCTGCTCCTGATTGGCTTGACGCAATTCATCTCGAGCATAGAAAAGAAAGCCGAAGCGCGTGAAGTGTTTGTGCAGGGCGTGGCAAACGGTCCGGAGATTGTGAATTTTTTTGCGCGTCAGGATGTCACGATCAAGGATCCGAAGCCGGAATTTCGCGAACTGATCAAAGACGGCAAGCACGATCCGGTGCTGGTGATTCCGGGCACATTTCAGGAAAAATTTCACACCGGCACTGCCGAGGTTGAGTTGGTGTTCGATGACACGCGTCAGCATTCGGGCAATGCCTCGATCGGTGTATTGCGCCGCTTGATGCGCGGATTCAACGCCGAAGTCGCGACCCAACGCCTGATTGCGCGCGGTGTTTCGCCGCAAGTAGTTCGTGCAGTCGATGTGCAAGATATAAACCTTGGCACCGCCGCACAGCGCGCGGCAGGATTACTCTTCATCATTCCGTGGATTACCTTGCTGGGCTGCGTGAGCGGCGTGACCGCGATTGCGATTGATGTGACTGCGGGTGAGCGCGAGCGTGGCTCGCTGGAGCCTTTGCTGATGAATCCAGTAACACGTGCGGGTTTGGTCACCGGAAAATGGTTGGCGGTGGCCATTTATGGCTTGGCAGTGGCCACGCTCACGATGTGCGGTTTCGCACTGACTTTACACTTTGCGCCGCTGCCCAGTCTGGCCAGCGTGTTGTCGATAAGTGCAGCGCAGTATCTTGGATTTGCAATCACGATGTTTTCATTCGCGCCGGCGATGGGTGCGCTGCAAATGCTGATCGCCACCTACGGTCGCACCTACAAGGAGGCACAGACCTATGTGTCATACCTCATCATGGCGGTATCGATGGTGCCTGCCATCGGCATGCTGGCGCAGTTCAAGGACGCGACCTGGCAATTATTCGTGCCGATGCTGGGGCAGTTGATGGTGATCACGCGCATCCTGCGTGGCGAGACGCTGTCGGTGATGCATTATTTATTGCCGTTTGCGATCAATGCGACGATCTCTCTGGTTGCCATTGTGTTGATTTCCAAATTATTGACGAAAGAGAAAATTATTTTTGGGCGGGCGTGAAATTCTGGAATCGTGTCATTTCGAATGAGAAATCTGCGCAACTCTTCCCATTAGCGTGATCAACACGATTGCGGGCAATGCGCCGACTCACGCTATCATTTGCTCCATGTCAGAAATCAGCACAATCTTCGGCCCCGATGGGCCACTCGCCAAACGTATTGAAGGTTTTCGCCACCGTCAAAGCCAGATTGAAATGGCGGAAAAAATTGACGCAGCCATCAAGCGCGCAGGCGTCCTGGTCGCTGAGGCCGGCACCGGCACCGGCAAGACTTACGCCTACCTTGTCCCCGCGTTACAATCCGGCGGCAAGGTCATCATTTCGACCGGCACCAAGAATCTGCAAGATCAACTTTTTCGCCGCGATATCCCGACCGTCATCAAGGCACTCGGCATTCCCGTCTCAACCGCGTTACTGAAGGGTCGCGCCAATTACGTGTGCCTGCACCATCTCGATGGTGCCATCGCCGATGGGCGTTTCCTGAGTCGCGAAGATACCAAACACATTCACGTCATCCGTCGTTTTGCTGATCGCTGCTTGAGCGGTGGCGGCACGGGCGACAAGGCCGAGCTGCCCGATGTTTCGGAGCGATCAAGTGCGTGGACGGCGGCGGTTTCCACACGCGAAAATTGTCTCGGATCGCAGTGCGTGCAGTACGCCGAGTGCTTCGTCATGAAAGCGCGCAAGGCGGCGATGGAGGCGGAAGTGGTGGTGGTAAATCACCACTTATTTTTTGCCGATTTGGTGCTGAAAGACGATGGCGCACAGGATTTACTGCCTGCCTGCAACACCGTGATTTTCGATGAAGCGCATCAGTTGCCCGAAACAGCGACGATGTTCTTCGGTGAAGTTGTTACCACTTCGCAATTGATCGAGCTCGCACGTGACACGCGGCTTGCTGGCGTCGAGCACGCGGGCGATTTCAAAAGCTTGCAGGATGCGGCTGGCGCGCTGGACAAAGCGGCGCGCGATTTACGGCTCACCGTCGCTGAGGATAATTCGCGCATGCCCGGTAAGGCAGTCACCGAGCGCGAAGGCTTCCTTGAAGCTTATGTCGACGCGCAAGAAAAAATCGCCGAATTGCGCGAGCTGCTGGAGAGTCAGGCAGATCGCGCGCAGGAGCTGGCCAATTGTCTTGAGCGCGCCGACGAATTCGCCAACCGCATGACGCGCTGGCAGGATGCGGGCATCGAAGGTTATGTGCGTTGGGCGGAAGTATTTGGCCATTCGCTCGCACTGCATTTGACGCCGCTGTCGATTGCCAATATTTTCAAGAGCCAGGTATTTGGCCAGAAGCGCGCATGGATTTTTACCTCGGCAACGCTCGCCGTGAAGGGCGAATTTTCACACTACCAGACCGAGATGGGACTGGTGAACGATCAGACGGCGGACGATTTTGATGACGACGCATTCGCTGAGCGCGGTGTTGAAACCGCGTTCTGGCCGTCGCCGTTCGACTACCCCAATCAGGCGTTGCTATACGTACCCGACAAGATGCCCGCGCCGAATACGTTCGAGCACACCGAGGCCGTCGTCACGGCGGCGCTGCCGTTGATCGAGGCGGCAGCCGGTCGGGCGTTTCTGTTATTCACGTCACTGAAAGCGATGGATCGCGCGTACGAGTCGCTGAAACTTCACGCTGAAAAGAGGGGCTGGGAATTTCCGTTGCTGGTGCAAGGCGAGGGCACGCGTAACGAACTGCTCGAACGATTCCGTAAACTTGGCAACGCAGTGCTGGTCGCCAGCCAATCTTTCTGGGAAGGCGTTGATGTTAAAGGTGATGCCTTGTCCCTCGTGGTAATCGACAAACTTCCCTTCGCGCCGCCCGACGACCCGGTACTCGCCGCGCGCATCGACGCGATCAACCAATCCGGCGGCAATGCTTTCATGCAGTACCAAGTGCCGCATGCCGCGATCACCTTGAAACAAGGCGCGGGGCGTTTGATCCGCGATGAAACGGATCGCGGCGTGTTGATGATTTGTGATCCAAGATTGGTCGAGAAGCCGTATGGCAAACGGATCTGGCAAAGCTTGCCGCCGATGAGACGGACGCGGGTCGAGGCCGAGGCGGTGGAATTTTTCAGTGCGGCGCTGCGGGCGGCGTGAAGTGTAGATTGAATATTGACGAGGGTTTCAGGCGAAAAGGGGCTCAGGAAGCGCACTGGTTCTTGTGTTTGTCCCGGCTATCATGCAGAAAGGAGCCGCAAATGCGTTTCCGGATGACGATTGCGGTAGTTGGCAAACTACACAGGATGAGGCATGATTATTTGCGGTACGCCAGTAATTTCATCTCATCAGAAAGAGGAAAATGAAAAAAAGCATATTAGTTATCGCCGCCACCGGCTTGATCCTGTCTGCCTGCGCTTCACACCATACGCATGCAATTAAAGTAGATCCGGCCAACCCGCGTGTTTCCATCGTCGATGGTAAACGCATTGCGGTGGATCAGGAGACAATCACTTTCGCCAAGGGCGTGCAGAATTTCAGGATCAACTGGCAGTTGCCGGCCGATTCAAAATATGTGTTTCCCAAAGATGGCATCGTTGTCAACGAAGCGCGTGAAGAAATTGTCGATTGCCGTCCGGCGGAAGACGGCCGCAGTTTTTCGTGCTTGAACCGGCACACCAGGCCAGGGAAGTACAAATACAACATCAAGGTTCAAGGCACGCCGGTTGTTCCGGTACTGGATCCGGTCATCGTCAACGACTAGCCGACGGGACAGGCAGCATTGTCTTGGCCAGCTAGGAGAAATTCTCCAGCCACGCGCGCGCCTCATCCATCGCTTCCCGACAGGTGAGCGCGCGGCCAGCGCCTTCAGACGAGGCAAACATCGCTGCCGAAAAAGCCTTACGCGCGTGCGCGATTCTCGGTGCCAAAAATGCCTCGTCAGCGGGATCGCGGTGCAGCCCGGTTTCCTCGGCCTGCTCCTCGGCTGAGCCATAAAACCGCGCTGCGCATTGCCAATCCTCGCGTAACACCGCCAGACCTGCACAGACTTCCAGCACGCACTGTCCCATTCGTTTGGAACCAATCTCATCGGCAATCGCGAGCGCCTCAATCAGCATCGGCCATGCGCGATCACCTGCCCCACGATCAATCGACACCATCGCGAGATTGAGAAGACCGATCGCGATGCTTTCGCGATCCTGTAACTCTCGCGCAAGTGCAATGCCCTCGTTGTACAGCGGCTCAGCCGCATCCATCTCGCCAGCGACGCGAAGCATTTGTGCCAGAACATTGAGCGCAGCGGCGATTTCACGCTTGTTGCCCATCTCACGCGCCAGTGCCAGCGCCTCCTGTAAATGCGACCGCGCCGCAGACAAGTCGTCCTGCCCCAGGCACGCCAATCCTAGCGGCTGCAATGTCATCGCGATTCTGCGCTCATCCCCGATCTCGCGTGCAATGGCGAGGCTTTCCTCGATATATCCTCTCGCCTCTGCATACCTGCCCATCAGGACGCCGATCCAGCCCGCGTCACAGAGTCCCCGGCAGCGGGCGATGTTTCGCGTGTCCGCACCTTCGCATGTGAGTGCCTCCACCGTCATCTGCTGTCCGAGCCCCAACAGGCCGCGTGTAATCCAATACGGTTTCAATGCCCAGACCAGGCGCAATCCGAGCGCCGCACTTTCATCTGCCTGCCGCGCCCACGAGTGCGCCGCCAATAAATTTTCACGCTCCAAATCGAGTCGCCGAAGCCAGACTCCTTGTGCCGCGCCGGCAAGTTCGGGGCGCGCTTTTTCCGTAAGAGCCAGGTAAAAATCGAGATGGCGGGCGCGTGTTTCGTCTTCCCGCCCTTCCTCGATCAATCGCTCCTGCGCATACTGCCGCACTGTTTCCAGCAGCCGGTAGCGCTCACCGTCCGCGTCCATGATGACGAGTGATTTTTCGACCAGTGCGATCAAGACATCGAGTACGTAAGCTTCATCAAGCTGCTCAGCGGCACCGACACTTTCGGCGGCTTCCAATGTCCAGCCGCCCGCAAATACCGACAGCCGTTCGAGCAATTCGCGTTCAGTTGTAGATAACAGCTCAACGCTCCAGTTGATCGAAGCACGCAGCGTTTGCTGGCGCGGCATGCTGGTTTTATCGCCACCGGCGAGTAGATCAAACCGGTCGCTAAGCCGTATCGCAATCTGCTCCACCGCCATCGCACCCACACGCGCGGCAGCGAGCTCGATCGCCAGCGGGATGCCATCCAGCCGTCGGCAAATATCGGCGACAGCCGCAGCACTTTTGGACGTTATTTGAAATGATGGCTGCGATGCCCTCGCACGGTCGACAAATAATCGCACCGCCTCAAAGCGCTTGAACGCGTCAAGATCGAATTTGTCGCCGCTGGCAATTTGCGCTTCCGGTATCGCCAGCGACGGCACCGGATAAGTCGTCTCGCCCATCACGTGCAATCGTTCGCGGCTGGACGCGAGGATCTGCAAGCCGCGCCCGGCGCGCAGCAGCTTTTTGGCGAGCTCGGCACTTGCCTGCACCAGATGTTCGCAATTATCCAGAATGAGCAGCAGTTGCCGGTCTTTCACATACTTTTCCAGCGCCTCGATCACCGGCCGACCGGCTTCTTCCTTGACGCCGAGCACGGCGGCCACCGCCTGCGGCACCAGCCGTTCATCGGCGAGCGGTGCCAACTCGACGAACCACACGCCTGCCGGGTAATCGTCCATGACGGCTGCCGCGACTTGCAGCGACAGGCGGGTTTTGCCGGTGCCGCCCATGCTGGTTAGGGTTACCAGCCGCGTGGTCGCCAGCAGGTCTTTTAATTCGCGGATTTCATGTTCGCGCCCGACAAAGCTGTTTAATGGCTCGGGCAGATTGTGATTGCTTTTGTTCTGCGCCGACTGCGGCACGTCGCTTGCGTCGCCGTCGAGCTTTACGGCGAACCGATAGCCGCGGCCAGGGATGGTGGCGAGCGCCTTCGAGCCGAGCAGTTTCCGCAGCGTCGACACTTGCACCTGGAGGTTGTTTTCCTCAACGATGAGGCCGGGCCAAACCAGCGTGAGCAGCTCGTCTTTGCTGACCACCCGATCCCGACGCTCAAGCAGCGTCATTAGCAGGTCGAAGGCGCGAGCGCCAACCATAGCAGGCTCGCCATCAACAAGTATGCGTCTCTCGGCTGGCCGGATTTCAACCTGGCCGAAGCGGTAGCAGTCTGACAAATGCACTCCCGGTGGTGAAGCCTCTGTCACGCCGCGAACAGGGCGGGTGATCCGGCAACTGGATTTTAACCTCGCCGCACTGTTTCATAACTTTTAAGCGCCGCTTAAGTACGCCATAGCGCCTTCAGGCCGAAAGTACAGCCATCGACAAGCCACCCCGGCGGTCGCTTTGTAACAGAGCAGGAGCCACAACATGGTCACAACGCAAATGAACGACTGGAACAGGCATTTGAATGGCATCCCATGGACCAAGAAAGAGCGACCAGGACTGCGCTCGCCCAAGGAGGGCAGGCCGATGCAGTCTGCTCGACCACTGCGCCCTGCGTCCTGCGTTTCAACCGCCCCACTCACACCCTGGATCACCGTGCAAAATGATGTCCGCAAACCAAATGACGCCCGTAAACAACGCCTCTTGCGCGAAGCCCACGGCAGCACTTACTGCGAAATCAGCGGCGACAGTAGCGGCGAAATAAGCAGCGTCGAAAACGCTTTTGTGATTTTGGTTACAGCGGTTCTCGCGCTGTCGATTTACTGGGGTGCTGTCGCGGTCGTGCTCGGATCGACAACGGTCAAGCGCGGCGGTGCAACGCAGCAAGACGCATCGTCACAGAAAAAAGACCAGCGCGTAGGCAACGCCGTATCCAGCGCACGAGATCAGTACCGCCCGTTAATCAACAAAGACAGTGGCACCCGGTGACCAAACGCGACCAAACAGAGGAGTTTGCAGACATGGAAAATATCGCCCGCATCGAACGCCCTTCCGCCGTCAATCGCGTCAGTAACGTGATTGGTCTGTTTCCCGGCATCGCGCCAAATTTCAACCAACAAAGGACCAGCATGAGTTTGTCCGTGAGTGCGGCGAGAGCAGAGCTGGAAAGCTTCGAAGCCCGGTTGGCGAATCTCGACATCCGGCTAAACGTCAGCGACGAAACACTCGCCGCCATCGTCAAAGCGGACTGCGATCCGAAATACGGTGCGCGACCCGTGCAAAAAACGATTGAGATGGTCATCGAATACCCATTGTCGAAAGCCGTACTGAAGGGCAAATTCGCATGTAAAGATACGATTAATGTTGTGTTGAAAGACGGCGTGATTGCGTTTGAAAAATAAGCGACTCGGCGGCGCAAAAGCGTGCGCGGCGGCACACAATACTACACAGAATCAAGCATTGGTGCGGATCGCAGGGTATTTTCGCCTGAAAACGCCCGCGAAATGGCGATCTATGTGTCGC
>JANMPY010000500.1:0-5250 GCA_031370095.1 Betaproteobacteria bacterium | reverse complement strand
CCATGGCTTTGTCGAAGCCTGCCATATCAACCTCGAAGCCGCGCTCGCGTCCAATGTCTGCGGTGAGATCGATCGGAAATCCAAACGTATCATAGAGCTTGAAGGCTGTTTCGCCGGGAAGCACCCGCGTGCCGTCTCGTGACTTCATTGGCACGTGGCTTTGACTAAATACAGTGTCGCCATCTGGCGTACTGACGGAAAAATTTCCGGGCACGTTTGAATTTATCAACATATCCAAAATCACCATGCCTAGGCCTAGCGTCTCACCAAAGCGCTCTTCTTCCTGCTTTAGGACCAGCATCACGCGCTCTTTCGATTGCACGATTTCCGGGAACGCGTCGCCCATGACATTGGCGAGCTCATCGACGAGCTTATAAAAGAATGGTTTCTTCTGGCCAAGTTTGTAGCCGTGACGCATGGCGCGACGCGCTATCCGGCGCAACACATAGCCACGTCCGGCGTTCTCAGGCATCACCCCGTCGCATACCAAAAATGAACATGCGCGAATGTGATCAGCGATCACGCGCAGACTTGGATTGGCCAGATCGCTTGTATTGGTTTCGCGCGCAGCGGCCTTAATCAGAACTTGAAACAAATCGATCTCGTAGTTCGCATGCACATGCTGCAAGACTGCCGACAAGCGTTCCAGCCCCATGCCGGTATCGACCGACGGTTTCGGCAACGGGATCATCGGCCCATCTGCGACTTCTCGGTTGTACTGCATGAAAACCAGATTCCAGATTTCAATAAAGCGGTCACCATCCTCATCGGCCGAGCCCGGTGGGCCGCCGGGAATGTGCGCGCCGTGATCGTAGAAAATTTCCGAACACGGGCCGCAAGGCCCCGTATCGCCCATCATCCAGAAATTATCCGACGCGTATTTGCCGCCTTTGTTGTCACCGATGCGGACAATTCGATCAAGCGGCACGCCGATATCATTAGCCCAAATATCGTAGGCCTCATCGTCGTCTGCGTACACGGTCACCAGCAGCTTTTCCGCCGGCAATTGGTAAACTTCAGTCAGCAATTCCCACGCGTATTTAATTGCGTCGCGTTTGAAATAATCACCGAAACTAAAATTGCCCAGCATCTCGAAAAATGTGTGATGCCGCGCCGTGTAGCCGACATTTTCGAGGTCATTGTGTTTGCCACCCGCGCGTACGCAGCGTTGCGAGGTCACCGCGCGAACATAGCTGCGTTTCTCCTTGCCAAGAAAGCAATCCTTGAATTGATTCATGCCCGCGTTGGTGAAAAGCAGCGTCGGGTCGTCACCCGGAACGAGCGAGCTCGACGCCACATGCGTGTGACCTTTGGAGACGAAAAAATCGATGAAGGCTTGGCGGATGCCAGAGACGGTGGTGAGATTCATGAAAGGTTTGCGAGAGAGTGGCGCACGGCTATCGGCGAGAAAGTGATTTTACCTTAGGGCAGTGGAAGGAACGATGCGGACGTATCGTGTCGCCGCCAAATTAGCGCCACGCCAAGCCGCAGATGCCCGGCATAATTTAGCGCAGAACGCCAATTTACGCGCCGTTACAGCCATTTATGGCCGCAACGCCGCGCCAGCTCTAGCGTTTATGTGAATCGACGTTAGACACTTGCGCGCTTGTAGCGTTACGTGACATTTACAATGTGGCCCCGTTTTTCTGATGCACTTTATGTCCATACATTGCGCCTTGCTCAACTGCGGCAAGCGTACGCCTTGATCCGCAACATGCCTAAGTGAGCGCGCCAATGCTAGCCTATATCAATGTCCGCGCAACCTGACTCGGAAATTTCTCCCTACGCTTTTATCGCACTTTCGCTGGCCGCATTTGGCAGCGGGATTTCGCAACGCGTCTCTGACCCGCTATTGCCACGGTTCGCGTCTGAATTTGGCGTCTCGCTCGGCGCGGCTTCGTGGATTGTGACGATTTTTACGCTGGGTTATGGCTTCAATCAATTGTGTTTCGGCCCGCTGGGAGATCGATATGGCAAGTACCGCGTCATCGCTTGGGCATGCGTGGCGTGTTCGCTGGCAACGTTGCTGTGCGCCTTGGCATCAGGATTTGAGATGCTGCTGGTGGCGAGGCTGGTCGCGGGCGCGATGCTGGCTGCGATCATTCCGCTGTCTATGGCGTGGATAGGCGACGTGGTGCCGTACGAGCAACGACAGCCGGTGCTGGCGCGGTTTCTGATTGGCCAGATTCTTGGTGTTTCCGCCGGCCAGATGCTCGGTGGACTTAGCGCCGATTTTCTCGGCTGGCGAGTGCCGTTCTTTTTACTTACGGCGGGATTTGTCGCCGTGAGCGTGCTGCTGTTTTCGATGCAGAGTCGCCTGCCGGCGTGCGCGACCAGCGTGTCTCGCGTCGAGGGTCATGCCTTGCAGCGCATGTTCAGCGAATTCGCGCTGGTGGTGCAGAAGCCTTGGGCACGCGTGGTGACGCTGACGGTTTTTTTGGAAGGCGCGTTCCTGTTCGGTGCCTTCGCCTTCATTGCCACGCATTTGCATCTCACCCACGGACTCTCGCTCTCGACCGCCGGGTCGGTGGTCATGCTGTTCGGATTTGGCGGCTTTCTGTTTGCTGCGGCCTCGCGATTCTTTGTGCAGCGCCTGGGCGAAACCGGACTCGCATTTTGGGGCAGCATCAATATGTTCATCTCGCTACTCGCCATCGCGCTGCTGCCGGCCTGGTGGTGGTCCATCCCCGCCTGCTTTGTCGCAGGGCTTGGTTTTTACATGCTGCACAACACGCTGCAAACCAACGCGACACAAATGGCACCGGAGCGGCGCGGTGCTGCGGTGGCTGCATTTGCGTTTTGTTTTTTCACCGGACAATCGGCCGGGCTCGCGCTGGCCGGTGCGGCGACGGAAAGGTTTGGCACGCGAGGCATCATTGTCGCCGGTGCGATTGGGGTGTTGATTGTTGGGTTGGGGTTTGCGCGTTTGAAGGCGATGCAACGTGGCGGTGGGGCGGTGTGACCATCGAGCGGCGTGCAAATATCAACAGGAAATAAGCGCTTGGAACAATTCTGGAACTTAACCGTGATCGCTGTACACCAATCCTCACACTCAATATTTATACAAGGAACATTCGCATGACGACACGCATCAGCACGCGGCAACTCGGTGCCAATGGCCCCACCGTTTCTGCCATCGGCCTCGGCTGCATGGGCATGAGCGACTTCTATTCGAATCGCGATGACGCCGAATCCATCGCCACCATCCATCGTGCCCTCGCGCTAGGCATCAACTTTCTCGATACTGCCGACATGTACGGCCCACATACCAACGAAGAACTCATTGCCAAGGCGATCAAGGGCAAACGCGAGCAGGTTTTCATCGCCAGCAAATTCGGTATTGTGCGTGATCGCAGTGATCCAAATTCGCGTGGCGTGAATGGCAGCGCGGATTACGTTCGCCGTTCGGTGGAAGGCAGTTTGAAGCGCCTCGGTGTGGATACGATTGATCTTTACTACCAACATCGGGTGGATCCGCAAACACCGATCGAAGACACCGTCGGCGCTCTGGCCAATTTGGTCAAGGCAGGAAAAATTCGCTACATCGGCCTGTCGGAGGCATCATCGCAAACGTTGGAGCGCGCGCACAAGACGCATCCCATCACTGCGTTACAAAGCGAATATTCGCTCTGGTCGCGCGACCCGGAAATGGGGGTGTTGGCGACTTGTCGGAAGCTCGGTATCGGTTTTGTGGCGTATAGCCCCTTGGGACGCGGATTCTTGACCGGTGCCATCACCAGACCGGAACAATTTGCAGAGGACGATTACCGTCGCCAAAGCCCGCGTTTTCAGGGCGAAAATTTCACCCAAAATATGGCGCTGGTAGATAAGGTAAAAGAGTTGGCTGCACGCAAGAGCTGCACGCCAGGTCAACTGGCGCTTGCCTGGGTGCTCGCGCAAGGCAACGACATCGTGCCCATTCCCGGCACCAAGCGACGCAGTTATCTGGAAGAAAACGCGCAAGCGGTTGCGCTGAAAATCGGCACGAACGAACTGGCAGAGCTTGATGCGATCTTTCCCATCGGTGCGGCCAGCGGCATGCGTTATGTCGAAGGGAGCATGAAAATGCTCAATGGATAAAAGATTGAAATTGTCGTGAAGCGATGGCCGGACAACTGCGACCAGTCCGCAAATATTTTACATCGACAAATTTAGCGGTGAACGCCATTTACAGCGCCGTTACAGCCATATATGCCCGGAAAACCGCGCCAGTGCTAGAGGTTGATCGACAGAAACATGGCATGCACGCTCGACTCCTAACCTGTCTCAAACCCCAACGTCCGCTTCACCACCTGAAATTTATCCAGCAGATGCTGCTCAGATTCACCACCCATATTCAACGTGGCATAGCGGTGGCTGCCGAGCCATTTCATTTCGCGCTTTAAGCCACCACCGGTTTTGATGAACATCGCCAGAAACGCATCGGGATCAAATTCATTCAGCCAGCGAAGCTTTTCATGACCGGGCGGATTGGCCAGCGGCGTGCCGTCAAATTTACGGAAAACAAAACTGGTGGCGACTTTATATTTGCCTCGCGCGGGCGTGAGGTCAGGTGCGTCACCGGTGGCAATTTTTAGCGCGACATCGTGGAGATTGATGCCATCGACTTTCTCGTACAAATCGGAAAACTGCGCGGCCATGCGCGGGTTGACTTCAATCAGACGGCATTCGCCCGACTCACGACAAACGCGCATTTCGACATTGAACAATCCATGATCGAGGCCGAGCGCTTCAACAATGCGTTGCGCCGTGTCGCGTGCGCGCAACGCATGCGCGGTCGGCAAACGGCTGGGATATTCAAAGCGCATGAATTGGTCGGTGTCGGGATACATGACCGCGTCGATGATGCCCAGTATATGAATCTCGCCGTCAATCATGACGCCATCGACGTTGATCTGCTGGCCGTCGATCAGCTCCTCGGCAATCATCCAGTGCGCGTCGACATCAAAATCAGTGAGCTTCTTGACGACATCGTTAAACGGTCGCACCAGCCGCTTGATGATGTACTGCTCCCACGGGTGGAAGGTCATGTGCTGTTTCAGCTCTTGAAAGCTATCGACGCGTCGCGCCAACACTGAGTATGCGGCCTTTACGGGCTTCACGAAGTACGGAAACTTGAGCGGGATTTCGGCAGCGGATTGAAACGTGTAAGGGAACACACAAAACGCGACATTCGCCTCCGGTAGCTCACGCGCCAGAATGCGTCTCGCCACATATTTGTGTTGTGCTGCGATCAGCGCTTTCGGATCG
>JANMPY010000492.1:0-1811 GCA_031370095.1 Betaproteobacteria bacterium | reverse complement strand
CGGTGGGCGGACAAATTGGTATTGGAGAATGTCATGTTGCCTCGCCCGTCTGCTGTGCCTGGATTATTTCGCTTGCTCCCTCGCTGCCGTCCTCGGCAGATTTTTTCCGTCTGCGGCGGCGCTTTTTGGTCTTTGGCTCGTCGTCCGGCAGCAGCATGGACTCCTGCATCTCTGCGTCGGCAAATTGAAAGCGTTCCCACCACGCGGCGATTTCTTTGTCGGCGTCTGCGTTTCCCGCTTCGGCGCGCAAGGCATAAAAATCGTAGCTCGCGCGAAAGCGCGAATGCGTAAGCGTGCGGAACGCCTGCCGCTGCGAACGATGTGGGAAGCGCGGCTGGGCAAGCCAGAGTTCCTTAATGAGTGGATCGAGCCTGCGTGGAACAGCCAGCGTTTTGCGCTGCTGATCGAGCACATCGTCCATCGCTTCGTGCATCGCCTGCAGCGACCGCACACCTTTGGCTTCGAGCGTGCGCCAGCGGTTTACCATCGGCCACCAGAACAACGCGGCAAACAAAAACGGCGGCGATACTCCCTTGTCTGCAGCAATTCGCTCGTCAGTGCGTTGCAACGCGAGCACCACAAATGCTTTTGCGGACGTATCATCGAAGAGCGTGTCGAGCACCGGCAGAATCCCCGTGTGCAAACCGAGTGAGCGCAGCTTTTCAATGCCGTTGAGCGCGTGCCCCGAAAACAGCAACTTCTGCATCTCGTCGAATAGCCGCGCGGTCGGTACGTTATCAAGCAACGGTGCCAGCGCCGCAATCGGCGCTTCGGTCGCGGCATCAATCGTGAAACCTAACTTGGCAGCGAGTCGCGCGGCTCGCAACATGCGCACCGGATCCTCGCGGTAGCGCGCCGTCGGGTCACCGATCATCACCACACGTTTCTTTTTGATGTCAGCCAGACCGTTTACATAATCCCAAACCTCTTCGCGTTCAGGGTCGTAGAACAGCGCATTCATCGTGAAGTCGCGACGGATCGCGTCCTCTTCCTGATTGCCGTAGACATTGTCGCGCAACAGGCGACCGTGCTCATCGGCGCGACCGTCCTGCTCATCTTCGCTGGCAGCGGGGTGATTGGCGCGGAACGTGGAGACCTCGACCGTCTCATCGCGAAACATCACATGCACGAGCTTGAAGCGTCGCCCGATGATGCGCGCACGGCGAAAAACGCTGCGCACCTGTTCGGGTGTGGCATCGGTGGCGACATCGTAGTCTTTCGGGTGACGCTTCAACAACAAATCCCTGACCGCACCGCCCACCACGAAAGCTTTGTAGCCCGCGCGATGCAATCCTTCGCAGACGCTGATGGCGGCGTTCGACAATTCATCGCGGCGAATGCCGTGTTCATCGCGCGCGTAGATGCGCTCTTTGACCGCTGCCGTTTTGCGGCTTTTCCTCGACCCGAATACTTTTTCAATAAATTTCTTGATCACACTTTTACTTTATCTGGTGGAAATAATCGGCCAGCCGTGATTCTCAGCGTGCGTCCGCAGAATATCATCAGGATTGACCGCGATCGGATGACTAACGACTTGCATCAGGGCGAGATCGTTATGCGAGTCGCTGTAAAAATAACTGCGGTCGAAATCCGGCAATTTTTTATGCATGTCGGCAAGCCACTGATTCACGCGTGTGACTTTGCCCTCGCGAAACGATGGCTCGCCAATCGAGCGTCCAGTATAACGGCCATCGATCATCTCTACATCGCAGCCGATCAAATGCGCCACGCCAAAACGCGCGGCAATGGGTGCCGTGATAAACGTATTGGTGGCGGTGACGATGGCGCATAAATCATCGGCGTGATTGTCC
>JANMPY010000463.1:0-6716 GCA_031370095.1 Betaproteobacteria bacterium | reverse complement strand
GCAAACCGAAACCGGTGGCCACATGATTTCACCGCTGCCGGGTGTCACGCCGATGTTACCGGGTTCCTGCACGCTGCCACTGCCCGGCATCATGGCCGCGATTGTCGACGAGACCGGTCACGATGTGGAAAACGGTAACGGCGGTATTTTGGTGGTGAAGCGCCCATGGCCGTCGATGGTTCGCACCATCTGGAACGATGCGGAGCGTTTTCAGAAAACCTATTTCCCCGACGAGCTCGGCGGCAAACTTTATCTTGCAGGCGATGGCGCGGTGCGTGACAAGCAGCGCGGCTATTTCACCATCATGGGTCGTATCGACGATGTGTTGAACGTGTCTGGTCATCGCCTCGGCACGATGGAAATTGAATCAGCATTGGTGTCCAATTCCAAGCTGGTGGCCGAAGCGGCGGTGGTCGGCCGACCGGATGATTTAACCGGCGAAGCGGTGGTGGCGTTCGTGGTGTTGAAGGGCGAGCGACCGACGGGCGACGCGGCCAAAGCGCTGGCGAAAGAATTGCGCGACTGGGTGGGCAAGGAAATCGGCCCGATCGCCAAGCCGAAGGAGATACGCTTCGGCGACAATTTGCCGAAGACGCGCTCGGGAAAAATCATGCGGCGTTTGCTGCGATCCATCGCTAAAAATGAAGAAATCACGCAGGATATTTCTACGCTTGAGAACCCGGCGATTCTGGATCAGCTAAAGCAAAGCATGTAGCGTACAAAGCATGTAGCGTAAAAATATTAAACTCTAGCACTGGTGCGGCTTACGTGGCATAAATGCCCCAAGAGGCGCGCCATTGCTAGAGGTTATCCATAGGGGCGATATTGAAACCGAGCATCAAAGGTCAACGTCTGATCGCCGCGTTTTTATTCGGCTGCCTCGTATTCAACTATCCGATCCTCGCGCTGTTTAATCGGGACGGCACTCTCTACGGCATCCCACTGCTGTTCATTTACATCTTCGGCATTTGGCTGTTGCTGATCGTGGTGATGATGATCATCGTCGAGATGCCGGACTAAGCGCTCTACAAGCCGCCATGCTGCAAACTACCGTCGTCGTGCTGGCTTCGTTCGCCTATCTCGGTCTGTTGTTTGCGATCGCTTTTTACGCCGACAAACGCGCCGAGCGCGGGCGCAGCATTATCGCCAATCCGTATATTTATTCCTTGTCGCTGGCCGTCTATTGCACGACCTGGACGTACTACGGCAGTGTCGGTCGTGCGGCGTCGACGGGCATCGGATTTTTGCCAATCTATCTGGGGCCGACGCTGATGGTTGCGCTGGGGTGGTTTGTGATGCGCAAAATCATCCGCATCAGCAAGGTTAATCGCATCACCTCGATTGCCGATTTCATCGCCTCGCGCTACGGCAAAAGTCATCTGCTGGGTGGCCTGGTGACGGTGATTGCGGTGATTGGCGTGGTGCCCTACATCGCGCTGCAATTGAAGGCGGTGTCGAGCAGTTTCACGCTGCTGGTGCATTATCCGAATGTCGTTGCCGATACCGCCAACGCGCTGCCGGTACTCGGCGACACCACGCTTGTGATCGCGATGGTAATGGCGGCCTTCACCATTTTTTTCGGCGCGCGCCAGCTCGATGTGACCGAGCGGCACGAGGGAATGGTCGCGGCCATCGCCTTCGAGTCTTTGGTCAAGTTGCTCGCGTTTATCGCCGTCGGCTTGTTCGTCACCTACGGCCTTTACGATGGATTTTCTGATTTATTCAATCGCGCGCGACAATCGCCGGAGCTGCGCAGCTTGATCACGCTCGGCAGCAGCATGTCATACGGTAGCTGGACTTCACTTACGTTTCTGTCGATGCTGTCGATCATGTTACTGCCGCGCCAATTCCAGATTGCGGTGGTCGAAAATGTCAACGAAGCGCATCTGCGCAAGGCGACGTGGCTGTTCCCGATGTATCTTTTGGCCATCAATATATTTGTGCTGCCAATCGCGGTCGGCGGCATGTTGCAATTTCCGGTCGGCAATGTCGATGCCGATTCGTTCGTGTTGACCATGCCGATGGCGCATCAGCAACAAGCGTTGGCGTTGTTTGTATTCATCGGTGGCTTGTCGGCCGCGACCGGCATGGTGATCGTCGAGACCATTGCGCTCTCCACCATGGTTTGCAATGACCTGGTCATGCCGCTGTTGCTGCGTATCAGGCGGCTGCGGCTGGCGGAGCGCAGCGATTTAAGTTTTTGGCTGCTGTCAATCCGGCGGGCCGCAATCGTTTTTGTCATGCTGCTCGGTTACGCCTATTTCCGGCTTGCGGGTGAGGCATATGCGCTGGTCTCGATTGGCTTGATTTCGTTTGCGGCGGTGGCGCAATTTGCACCGGTTCTGCTTGGTGGCATTTTTTGGAAAGAGGGCACGCGTGTGGGTGCCATCACGGGGCTGCTGGCGGGTTTCGCAGTTTGGGTTTACACGCTGTTATTGCCGTCGTTCGCAAAATCGGGATGGCTTGCCATTGGCTTCGTCGAAAACGGCCTGTGGAATCTCGCGTTGCTGAAGCCGCAAGAGTTGTTTGGTTTGCGCGGGCTTGACGAAATTTCGCATTGCATGTTCTGGAGCATGCTGTTCAATCTCGGCCTCTACATCGGCATTTCGTTGGCAAGCCGCCAGAGCGCGGCGGAGCATCGTCAGGCGACGCTTTTTGTGGATGTATTCAAAAACACCGTTGACACGCCGGGCTCGCGTTTTTGGCGCGGCAGCGCGTCACTGCCGGAATTGTTTTCGCTGGCCCAGCGCTTTCTCGGCCCGATGCGCGCCGAACGCGCGTTCGCTGCGTACGCGAGGAAACGCGGTGTGAAGAATCATCACGAATTGAAAGCCGACGCCGCCCTCGTCAGCCACGTCGAGATAATGCTGGCCGGCGCGATTGGTGCCGCGTCGGCACGGGTGGTGGTGTCGTCGGTGGCAAAAGAGGAGCCCCTGGTGTTGCAGGAAGTAATGAGCATCGTTGAGGAAAGCTCGCAGGCGATCGCCTACGGACGAAAGCTCGAACAAAAATCGCACGAGCTGGAAACCGCGACCGCCAACCTTACCGCTGCCAACGAGCGTCTTAAAGAGCTCGACCGACTCAAGGATGATTTTATTTCGACGGTCACGCATGAATTGCGCACGCCGCTCACCTCGATTCGCGCGTTCTCCGAAATATTGCGCGACAACCCCGCGTTGGACGTGGCCGAACGGACGCGATTTTTGCGCATCGTGGTCAAGGAAAGTGAGCGGCTCACGCGCTTGATCAATCAGGTGCTCGACGCGGCGAAAATTGAATCGGGTAATGCGGAATGGAAATCCGTGCAGGTTGATTTGGCCGGGCTCATTGAAGAAGCGATTTCAGCGACGGCGCAGGTGTTCAAGGAAAGAAATGTGCTGGTGACAACCGAGTTACCAGCGACCATTCCGCCCGTCACTGCGGATCGCGACCGCTTGATGCAAGTAGTGCTGAATCTGCTCTCCAATGCGGGTAAATTTTGCGGCCCGGATAATGGCCGGGTCAACATTTTCGTGAACGTCGAGTCGAGCCAGATTTGTGTGGGCGTTCGCGACAACGGCATTGGAATTAGTGCCGCAGATCAAAAAGTGATCTTCGAAAAATTTCGTCAGGCCGGCGACACGCTGACGGAAAAGCCACAGGGCACGGGTCTGGGATTGTCCATTTGCCGCCAGATTATCGGCCACTTCAACGGTCGGCTGTGGGTGGAAAGCGCCTTGGGGCAAGGCGCGGTTTTTTATTTCTCTTTGCCATTTGAGACTACCGCGAACGTGTCTCCGGCGATAGCCGCTGGGTAACGGACTCAACGCGTGACAAAAAAAGTGCTCATCGCGGAAGACGAGGAAAGCATTCTTGTCTCGCTCGAATTTTTAATGCGCAACGATGGCTACGAGGTGCGGGTCGCCACGCGTGGAGACGAGCTATTGGCTTGCATCGAGGATTTTCTCCCTGATCTGATTTTGCTCGACGTCATGCTGCCGCGTCGCAACGGCTTCGAATTGTGCATGGATATTCGCGCCAACGCGGCATGGTCTGCCATGAAGATCATCATGATTTCTGCCAAGGGCCGCGAAGCCGAAGTGCAGCGCGGGCTGGACGCGGGTGCGGACGCGTATGTCACCAAGCCGTTTTCGACCAGCGAATTGCGCGAGCAGGTGCAGCGACTGATTGATGGAGGGCGACAATGACGCCTTCGAACTGCAGCGTAACAAGCACCCAACGAATTACCCCACGGATTCCTTGTCGAGCACGTAGCCCTGGCCGTACGCGGTGCGTATCGTCACGCCACCGCCTTCAATTTTTTTGCGTAGCCGGTGGACATACACTTCAATCGCGTTCTGGCTCACGTCGTGGTCGTAGTTGTAGAGATGCTCAATCAATTGCTCCTTGCTCACCACCCGACCGGCGCGGTGCAGCAGCACCTCCAACACCCCCAGCTCGGGTAGCGGCAACGACAACGGCACGCCAGCGAGCATCAACGTTCGCTTGATGGTATCGAACTGTAGTCGGCC
This sequence comes from Betaproteobacteria bacterium, assembly GCA_031370095.1. GTDB lineage: Bacteria > Pseudomonadota > Gammaproteobacteria > Burkholderiales > Usitatibacteraceae > UKL13-2. The sequence goes on along the minus strand of JANMPY010000463.1, from coordinate 2,205 downwards.
CTGCGCGATTTGCGGCGGCGCGCCACCGCTGCTGCGCCGCAGCAGCGCGCGCACCCGGGCATGCAATTCATCGAGACTGAAAGGCTTGGCGAGATAGTCATCGGCGCCAAGATCGAGCCCCAATACTTTTTCACGTGGATCCTCGCGACCGGAGAGGATCAGTACGCACAGATGGGAATTGCGTTTGCGCAGGCGTCGCAACACCTCAAAGCCATCGATTTTCGGCAGTCCCAAATCGAGGATCAGCAAGTCGAAAACGTCCGCGCCCAAGGCATGATCTGCAACCATCCCGTTGTTGATCCAGTCGACCGCGTAGCCTGCCTGTCGCAGCGAAAATTGCAGCGCCTCGGCGAGCGCAGGATCGTCTTCTGCAATCAGGATTCGCAAGCTCTGTTCCTCCCCTCCAAGGGCATTCAGCAACGGCTGAACCTGCGTCAATGGCCAAAATGCCGCATCGTTGTGCGGTCATCTACGGTGCAGTCAGGTTCTGGTAAGAATTATGCACTAGCCTGCGGAGCGGAGCATTACAGTTAGTAAAAACAATAGTAGTGAAATTAGCGCTCCACAACCAAAAATTAGGAGGAGTTACACATGGCATCGATCCCAATGCGCACGCACGAACCGGACGTGAAAGAGGAAAAGAAAGTTATTTTCGCCTCGTCGCTCGGTACTGTGTTCGAGTGGTACGACTTTTATCTTTACGCCACGCTGGCACCGTTTTTTGCGTCGCTGTTTTTCCCCAAGGGTAACGACACAGCGGCATTGCTGTCGGCCTTTGCAACTTACGCGGCGGGCTTTCTGGTGCGTCCGTTTGGCGCGCTGCTGTTTGGGCGAATTGGTGACTTGGTCGGACGCAAATATACGTTCCTCGTGACTATTCTGGTGATGGGTTTTGCGACCGCTGCGGTGGGCTTCTTGCCAACGTTTGAAAGTATCGGCTGGCTTGCACCGTTTCTGCTCGTGAGCCTGCGTTTGCTACAAGGCTTGGCGCTGGGTGGCGAATACGGCGGTGCGGCGACCTACGTTGCCGAACACGCGCCGGAAGGCAAACGCGGCTATGACACCGCCTGGATTCAGACCACGGCAACACTCGGCTTCTTTATGGCGCTCGCCGTGATCGGGCTCTGCCGCACCCAAATGGACGCGAAAGTATTCGCCGACTGGGGATGGCGTATTCCCTTCCTGATGTCGATCATTCTGTTGATTTTTTCGGTCTACATCCGGTTGAAGCTCAATGAATCGCCAGTATTCATGCGCATGAAAGCTGAAGGCAAAGGGTCGAAATCACCACTGACCGACAGCTTCATGAAATATCCAAACAACAAATATGTGCTGCTGGCGTTGCTGGGCGCAACTGCCGGACAGGGTGTCGTTTGGTACACCGGACAGTTCTATGCGCTGTTTTTTCTGACCATCACACTCAAGGTTGATTACCTGACGGCCTATACGCTGATCGGTATCTCGCTGTTGTTGGGCACGCCGTTCTTTATTTTCTTCGGTTGGCTGTCAGACAAGATCGGCAGACTCAAGATCATATTGGCAGGCTGCCTGATTGCCGCATTGACGTATTTCCCGCTGTTTGGCGCGTTGACCCATTACGTCAATCCGGCGCTGGAAACTTATGCGGCCAAAACGGCGATCTCCGTTGCCGCCACGGACTGTAATTTCCACATGTTCGTCGGTCCATGGAGCAAATTCACCGACTGCGATAAAGCCAAGGATTTCCTGACCAAACAGGGTCTATCGTTCAAATCCCTGCCGGCCGTGGCTGGCGAGCCGGTGGTCGTCAAGATTGGCGATATCGAACTCAAAGGCACGTGGGATCTGGCGAAGGCAAACGCGGCGCTCAAAACGTCGGGTTATCCAGGGCCTGCCAACAAGGATCTGATCAACTACCCAATGACGCTGCTGATTCTATTCGTCATGTTGATTTACGTGACGATGGTGTACGGGCCGATCGCCGCATTCCTGGTTGAGTTATTCCCGACCCGCATCCGTTACACGTCCATGTCGCTGCCTTATCACATCGGCAACGGCTGGTTCGGCGGCATGCTGCCTTTGGTGGCGACGGCCATGGTGGCGGCGTCCGGCGATATTTACTACGGACTCTGGTATCCAATCATCGTGGCGTTAATGACCGTTGTAATTGGTACGCTGTTCCTGAAGGAAACGAAGGATCGAACCATCGATCACGACGAAAATTAA
>JANMPY010000425.1:0-2349 GCA_031370095.1 Betaproteobacteria bacterium | reverse complement strand
GCCTTTTTAATTTGGTACCGAGAGCCGGAATCGAACCGGCACGCCCTTGCAGGCGCGGGATTTTGAGTCCCGTGCGTCTACCAGTTCCGCCATCCCGGCTTATGAATTGATGCTGCGATTTCTGCGACATCGCGAGGTGGTAGCCTCGCTAAAACTATGCTGAATATTAGGTCACCGGCTTCGTTGAAATCAACGATTTGGTAGGAGGCAGATTATAGCGTAATCTCTCGCGCGAACCTGAACTGAACAATATGAAGCTGACTGATTTCGATTTCCACCTCCCGGAGCAACTGATCGCGCAACATCCCGCCGAAACACGGACGGCGAGTCGGCTGCTGCACGTCGACGGCAACACCGGCAGCATCAAGGATCGCCAGTTCGTCGATCTGCCGACGTTTGTCGAACCACGCGACATCCTCGTTTTCAACGATACCAAAGTTATCAAAGCGCGCCTGCACGGAAAGAAAGAAACCGGCGGCAGTGTGGAGGTTTTGGTCGAGCGCGTATTGGCCGACGGCAGGAGTGCGCTCGCGCATGTACGCGCGTCCAAATCACCCAAGCCGGGCAGCCGGATCATGTTCGCCGATGGCGTCGTGGCGACAATGATGGCGCGCGTGGATGATTTATTCGAGCTGCATTTTGAAGGTGAAATCGGCGTGCATGAAATTTTGCAACGTCATGGCGAAGTGCCATTGCCACCGTACATCACGCATCCTGCCGATAGTGAAGATGAGCGACGCTATCAGACTGTTTATGCGAGACACGCAGGTTCGGTCGCCGCGCCCACGGCGGGATTGCATTTTGATGAGGTGATGCTGACGGGCTTGAAGGCAAAAGGTGTTGCGCTTGCCTACGTGACTTTGCACGTCGGCGCGGGCACGTTTCAGCCGGTGCGGGACGATGATATTTCCAAACACGTCATGCATCGTGAGTGGTATCACGTGCCTTCGGAAACGGTCGCCGCGATTGAGCAAGCCAAAGCTCTCGGCGGACGCGTGATCACAGTCGGCACCACCAGCATGCGTACGCTCGAAGCGGCATCGCGCGGCGGGAGATTGCAAGCTGAAACGGCGGAGACGCAAATCATGATTACGCCGGGCTATGCATTTCGCACGGTTGATCGACTCATCACCAATTTTCATTTGCCGAAATCGACGTTGATGATGTTGGTATCGGCGTTTGCGGGGACTGAAAATATTCAGCGTGCCTATGCGCACGCGATTGCCGAGCGCTATCGGTTTTTCAGCTATGGGGATGCGATGTTGCTGGAGAAGCGGGACGCCCGATGAAACTCTAGCATTGGTGGGGTGTTCAAGGCGTTTTATGCCTGAAAGCCGCGTAAATGCTGGTGTTTAGTAATGTAGCCCGGATGCAGCGCAGCGGAATCCGGGAGCCTTGGCACGAGGGAAAATCCCGGATTGCGCTGCATCCGGGCTACTTAGCCTTCACCACGCTACCGTCAACTCAAATGCACCCGACTCTGCGCGCTAACATGCTGCTTCAGGAATTCCATCTGATCGGCAAGAATGCGCCGATTGGCCAGAATCAAAAACTCCGCGCGGTTCGGCACGTAGGGCGCGTACACCAGCTCCATGTGCGCTTCTTCCGGCAGGCGGCTGCCTTTGCGCTCATTGCAGGAACGACACGCGGCGACGACGTTCATCCACGTATCCATGCCGCGACGCGAATACGGAATGATGTGGTCACGGGTTAATTTTGAATGCGAAAAAATTCCGCCGCAGTAACCGCAGACATGGCGGTCGCGGTGAAACAATTCACGATTGTTCAACGGTGGGACTTGATTGAAACTCTTCATCGCCATCGCCTTGCCGCGAATGGCGATGATCGACGCCGCGCTGACAGATGATATTTCGCCGGTATCGCGGCTCTTGCCGCCGTTCACCGTGAATGCGGCCGAGCCGGTTTCCCACGCAACGCGTTCCTTGGCGTAATACCAGACGGCGTGCTGCCACGTTATCCAGCGATGCGGGATGCCGTTTTGATCCAGCGTGAGAATGAGCGGATAGCGTTTCGCCTCGGAGGAAAAAAGCGAAAAGGCGGGCTCAAGCGCCTCTTTGGCGGCTCTGTCCAGCAACGGCGTTGGCAAGTGCAATTTCGCCGCTTTGCCGCTCTGCTTACCGTGTGAACCTGTCTTGCTCCGATGCTGCACAGTGCTCATCCTTTCTCCGCTTGGCGGAATGAGGGTTGACCGGCGATAATGAACATGTACCACTTCTATTGCGTGGGGGAAACGCCCCCCAGCTAGAGGCTAAACCAATTTTTCCTCTTTGAGAAGCCCCCATGAATCTAGATCGAGTTGACGCAGGCCGCGACGTGCCTAACGATGTG
>JANMPY010000408.1:0-3487 GCA_031370095.1 Betaproteobacteria bacterium | reverse complement strand
CTGCACTATGTATTCAACACGCCGGAAGATCGTCTGGTGTGGGATGTGGGCCATCAAACGTACGGTCACAAAATACTCACCGGTCGTAAAGCCGGCATGCCCAAGCTGCGCCAAAAAGGTGGTATCGCTGGCTTCCCGCGTCGGGAGGAAAGCATTTACGACACCTTCGGCACCGCGCATTCGTCCACTTCCATTTCTGCCGCACTCGGCGTGGCAGTGGCGGCGCGCCTAAGCGGCTCCAAACGCAAATCGGTGGCCATCATTGGTGATGGCGCGATCACGGCCGGCATGGCGTTTGAGGCGATGAACAACGTCGGCCGTGAAAATGTGATCGTGGTATTGAACGACAATGACATGTCGATTTCGGAGAGCATCGGCGCGCTGAATAATTATTTGTCCAAGCTGATGTCGGGACGTTTTTACGCGAATACCAAAAAGACGGCGGAGAAAATTCTTTCCGCGACGCCGACCTTTATGGAAATCGCCAAGCGCGTTGAAGAGCACGCCAAAGGCATGATCACGCCGTCGACCATGTTTGAGGAATTCGGCTTTAACTACACCGGGCCTATCGACGGACATAACGTCGATGTGCTGGTCGATACCCTACGAAATGTTCAGAAGCTGGAAGGTCCGCAATTTTTGCATGTGGTCACCAAAAAAGGCCAGGGCTATAAGCTCGCCGAGGAAGATCCGATTAATTATCACGGGCCGCCAAAGTTCGACCCAAAAATCGGCATCGTCAAAGCGGCATCCGCAGCGGATGCCAAACCGAAGCCTACCTACACGCAGATATTCGGCGAATGGCTTTGTGACATGGCGCGCGCTGACAGGCGCTTGGTCGGCATCACACCGGCGATGCGCGAAGGCTCGGGCATGGTCAGGTTTTCGCAGGAGTTTCCCAGCCGTTATTTCGATGTCGCCATCGCCGAGCAGCACGCAGTGACCTTCGCAGCCGGTTTGGCCGCCGACGGCATGAAGCCGGTGTTGGCGATTTATTCCACGTTTCTGCAGCGCGGCTACGACCAACTCATTCACGACGTGGCGATACAAAATCTGCCGGTCATGTTTGCGCTGGATCGCGGCGGTCTGGTCGGTGCCGATGGTCCTACGCATCACGGCGCGTTTGATTTTTCTTATCTGCGCTGCATTCCGAACATCACCGTGATGGCACCAGCCGACGAAAACGAATGCCGTCAAATGCTCTACACCGGCATCACACTCGACTCGCCCTCTGCTGTGCGCTATCCGCGCGGCGCGGGTCCGGGTGTGGCGATTGAAAAAGCGATGACCGCGCTTGCCATCGGCAAAGGTGTCATTACGCGTGAGCTCAAAGGTTTCGACGCGCGGCGTGTCGCGATCCTGGCTTTCGGCGCGATGGTCAAGCCCGCAATGGATGCAGGCGAAGATCTGAACGCCACCGTGGCCAATATGCGTTTCGTGAAACCGATTGATCACGAACTAATTTTCAAACTCGCCACCACCCACGATGTTATCGTGACGGTGGAAGAAAACGTGGTGATGGGCGGCGCGGGAAGTGCTGTAGCCGAATCGCTGGCTGCGCAGGATTTGAATATTCCCGTTCTGCATCTCGGACTGCCGGACGCGTTTGTCGAGCACGGTGATCCGGCAACTTTGCTCGCCGATTGCGGTCTGAACCGGGAAGGCATCATCCAGTCGATCCGTGAGTGGCTCGCGCGCACGGCGGCGTCGGTTGTGACGCAAAAAGCGGTAAGCTAAATTATCGTTTGGCGTTGGCGACACTATTTAACTTATATCAGGTGAACACGATGAAAATTTATTCGATCAGTTTTGCGGCTGCGGCATTTTCCACAGCCGTCTTTGCACAAACGACCCCTGCGCCCACTGCCGCAGCGGTCGTCGCGCCACTCGCCAAACACAGCTGCGCGAAACCAGCGATGCCGGACGCGTCGAAGAAAATCGCGATCGCAGAAGCGAACGCATTCGTGCGCACGCTGGAGACATTCAGGAATTGCGTGCAAACATTTTCGGATAGCCAGAAGGCAATTGCGGCAGCGAAACAAAAAGAAGCTGAAACCCTGAAATTATCCGCACTCGATGCTTCACAGGCCGCGACTGCGGCGGCGGCGGCGGCCGATGCAGCGGCAAAAGACTACAACGCGTTCTCCGAGCAAGCGATCAAAATCGTCACGCCTAAAGAGGTTGCCGCGCCCGCCAAAGCAGGCATCATCGAGCCTCCCGCACCGCGGCCGCAGCGAGGATATTGATCCGCCGGTCTAGCTGATTCAGCGACCGACACGACGCCCAGCCCTCTTAACAATTTTGGAACGAACACCATGTTCAATCGCAGTTGCATTTTTGTTCTGGCTGCGTTTGCCGCCGCCGCATTCGCGCAGACAACCACCGCCCCGCCACTGGCTGCCGCGCGCGCTGTACCCAATTGCACAAAGCCCGAGCAGCCCGGTCGCCTTGCCACCAACAATCAATTCAAAACTTTCGGCAGCGAGGTAAACGCTTACCGCGATTGCATGCAAGCCTTCGCGAAAGCGCAGGGTGATCTCGCCAAGCTGCACGCCGAGATTGGCAACAGCGCGATCAAGGAATACAACGACTACATTCTTGAATTGAACAAGACAAAAGACGAAGAGGCTGCGAAGAAATAAACTGCGCGATGTCGTGTGTGGTGACCACGTAGAACGCCATTGCATGCGCCTTGCAGGCTATTTATGCCCTGAACGCCCCGCCAGTGCTAGAGTTTGCCACTTTTAACCAGTATTACCCCGCCCAAACAAAAATCTCCGCAGCCGCTCGATCTCAGCGTCCAATTCGCGTTTGAAAATCGCCGCATCACCGCGCGCTGGCTTCTTTGCTGCGTAGCCGATTTGTACCTTGAGCTTGTCGTCATGATCGACGGCGACATTGCCCCAACCGATGACGCTGTCCCGCCACAATAGCGGCAGGGCGTAGTAGCCACGAATCCGTTTTGCCAAAGGCGTATACGCCTCGAAGCGATACGGCCAACCCCAGAAATGTTCGAAGCGAATGCGATCCCACACGACAGGATCAAACGGTGCCAACAGGCGCACTTTGTCCTCAACAACTTCGGGCAGCAATTCAGCGTGAGGCCACACATAGGTGACGTGATCAATCGTTTCGCTGCGCTGCCCGCCCTGTTTGATCATCAATTTGGCGCGCGCGACATAATCGACGCCGGGTCGCGACGCACCCATTACGCGCGCAAACTGCATCAAGGTGCGCAGCGGCAGCGGCGCGTAGAGATTGATGATGAGCCGAATCAAACCATCGGCGCGAGCGTTCGGTGTCAATGTGCGCGCCATCTTTTCGGCAGGCGCGTAGACACGAATGCCCGCGTCGCGGCGGCAGACGTGAACCTTACCTTCGCGATGCAGGCCTTCCAGCAGCATCGTGGTCACCGATGAACTTCCGCCCCAGCCGTTGATGTGCCTGCCAATGCTTAGCGATTTTTCAATCTCGCGTGGATGCGCTT
>JANMPY010000141.1:0-5584 GCA_031370095.1 Betaproteobacteria bacterium | reverse complement strand
CTTCCAGCAACGCAAGATTTTGTTCGATGCTTCGCCCGCCATTGCCGCCTCGCGCATCCGCTCGGAGTATTTGATTTGAACATCAAGCTAAGCGTGCTGAATAAAAAGAAATACGGCGGTCGCCGCCAGCGGGCCGACTTGCGATCTTTTTGACCAGCCATATTTATCGATCATCTCTGTGACACGCTTTTGATTGACGCGATCCTGTTCGCCAATGCGTTTCCATAATTGTGCCGAAGCGGCCTTGTCCACGTAGAGCCCCTTGGCGCGTGCATTGGATTGCATCGTGTTGAATTCCATCCGCATGTTCTGATCGGTCTTGTAAATGCTTTCAAGCTCGCTTTTGATGGCGGCCCAATCAGGCGCCGCTTGCGGCTGCGCCAAAGCGATTAGTGCGTATGTAGATAGTGCGAATACAAAAAATGATTGCGGGATAATTTTCATCGCTCACTTTTACCGACGTCGAAAATTGTAGAGATAAGTTTGCATGAAAGCACGGTTATTCTCGCGCAGGCTGCATGCCGCATTTCTAAAGAGTGAAAGAGGGATATTTTCGGTCGTCAACGCGTAACGGTTACCAAAAATCCTCCTCCATCCTCCTTTAAGAAAGGAAGTGCCCAGCGAATATCTCGCAAGTTATGGACACTGAGAATTTCAACAAACTCTATAGCCGGCGCACTTTTTAGGCCGAAATAGCCTGGAAACGCCCGCCAACACTAGAGGTTATCTCTATTTACCTGCGCCGTGAGAACCGCGCGCTATCCGCGTTCAACTCAAATTCGCCATCCATCACACCGCGCAGCCACTGTGCAGTTTCGACGCTGCCGCCGAAACAAAAAAAGTGCGGCGCAACAATTGCTGCTGCGGCATCCGCCGTTGCCGATGCTTCGCGCCCTTGCACCAGCGACACCAACATCTCATCCGGTGTCGCCGCGACCCTGACGAGCCCGGTCATCGCGCTGGTATTGTTCATCAGCGAATGCAGTAAAACCTTGATGCCACATTCCATCGCAAACCGGATGAGCTTCGGCAGCGGCGTGGGGCCGGCGATACCAACGTGAACCGGTAAGGAAATGCCTTGCTCGCGACCACGTCGCAGCCATTCAAATATGGCGTGCGGATCAAAGCCGAATTGTGTGATCACTTCAACATTCGTGCCGGTGCGTTGCGCAAATGCCTGCTTGGCCAGCAGCGCGTCCCACAGCAGGCTGGGTCCGATCGAGCGATGACCCTCAGGGTGCCCCGCGACGGCAACAGTGGTCATGCCGCAGTCGACAGTCGCACCGGTTGCGAGTAATTCGAGCGTGCTTGAAAACGGGCCGCTGGCCGCGCTGCGATCACCGGCGATCAGCAATATCTGCGTGATGCCAGCGGCATTGAGTTCACTCAGTGCGTCGCGCAGGTGCTGCTCGCTATCAAGTGCGCGGGCGATGATATGCGGGCGCGCTTTTAATCCGAGCCGCTGTGCGTTGATTGCAGTGCGCACAACGTCGCGTAATTGGCGGCGTGGTGGATGGGCGATGTAGAGCGTCGCGCCCGGCGGCATGGTCGCGGCGAGTACGGGTAGCAGCGCTTCGTGCTGCGGTGAAACTTCGATCGAAGCCGTCGCCACGAAATCGACGATTTGGTGTTTGAGGTTGTCAATGGTTTCGGTTGCAATCGCCGTGGCCGTCATGGGATTCTCGCTGGAAGGTGAATCGATGGATGCGCGTTGGTGGCGGGCTAATGTCGCCGTCGCGAGACCACAAAGGTCTCGTCGTTAAACCACAAACCACCGCGTTCTTTCAGCACCGTCTGCGTCGCATCGAGATAGGCACCGTTGGTGACGACCGCGTCCAGGCGTTCATCTTCAATCTGGTTCACATAGATCGCTGCATTTCACGCGGCAAACAAAGTCGACGTGTCGATGTGGTCGCCGATTTCGGATGGCAGTGTATGCATTTTATATTGGAAGAAAGATTTATCGTCGGCGGGTGCGGCGAGTGAAAAATCGCGTGCATCACGGCCCAATTCAGTCTTTAACTCGCGGAGTAAATCGTGGCGATCAGCGACAAACGGATTTTCCGAGGGCCAGAGTTTCTGGATAATTTCCAAGCCCGGATCCTGTCCGCAGGATTGAATCGTCAACAGCCTGCCACCCGGTGCCAGACTGCGCGCGAGTGGTGCCAGCACTTTCTGCGCCTTGAACTTTGCTGAATTTCGCGCGCGCCACGGTTGCGACGCGATGATGAGATCGTAGTCGCCGAGATTTTGTCCGGGCTTTGGAATCACGCTATCGAGCTGGAACTGATGATCCTCGCGATAAATCACCAACACCGAAGGCCGCGCGTAAATCGGGTTGCCGGTCTTCGGGCTCGGCTGGGTCGCCCAACCATGGGACAGGGCCGGGCCGAGCGCTTCGATCTGCTCCTCGTATTCGTGCGCGCAGTCGCCGGTGAGGCGCACCGTTTGCCAGTTCAGCGCGGCGGCAGAATGCACGTCGTGCGGCATCAGGCGTGGCGCTTCTGCGTAGTTAAGATTGGTGATCACCAGTACGGTATGTGGATGCTCATAAAACCGGTCAGGCATTTTTTCCAAACTAAGCCGCACATCTTCCAAACTGATTTCCTTTGCCACCACCAGCACCGGCACGTTGGGGAAATGCCGATGAATGCTGCGCATCAATCTTGACAGCACGGTCGCGTCGCCCATGCCCGCATCGAATATGCGCAGTGACGGTGGGGTCGGTCGTAGTTGAATTAGTTCGTGCGCGGCGCGTGCGGCGACGGTGGCTTTTTCATTGCAGGTGTTGACGAAGGCGAGATACTTTTGCCGGTTGTCGTAAAAACGGAACGGGGTGTTGTCGACTTGCGTCGCGGCAGGCGCGATGGATGCGCCCATCGCGATTGCCGCACTGATGGGAGTGGCGGGTGCTTTGGCATCTGGATTGGGTCGCATTATCGTGTCGTCCCTTGCAAAGTGCGTGGCATAAAAACTTTAACCGACAATAGCTTCAAGCAGACACGCTCGCTACCTCACTGATTGCCAGCCGGCGACTGCATCGCAATACAGAATGTCACATACCGCGACTTGAAACGTGCGGCATGGGCTATTGCCTTGTCCCACACGTTTCAAGCACCGCTTTTTGTTCGTCGGGTCAATGCACGCCAAGTTTCTCGGCGGCCATCCTGGTGCCGTTAACGCGATTGGTGATTTTCTGGAACGCAATGTCACGCGCGAAATCGGGCGAGCCGTGATTTGGCTTCACATCGACGCTGAATGGCGAGAAGCCGCAATCATCCGTTGAGCCCAGACGCTCCTTCGGAATGTATTTCGCTGCGGTGACCAGTGCATCGCATACTTCCTGCGCGCTCTCCACCCGTGGATTGCCCGGATTGATGACGCCGATGTAGCACATCTGTGCAACACCATTGGCGTCCTCGCGGCTTTGCTCGCCGAGCATTTTGTAGACCGGTTCTTTTTGTCGCTCGCTCGCGAGCTGAATCAGGAAATAGCCGGCATTCATCTGGAACATGCTCGGCAGTAATTCAGCGTACGGCACGTCCGCGCTATGCACCGAATCGCAATCGCCGCCGGGACACGTGTGGATGCCGATTTTCTTGCGCTCGTCCGCCGTAAAGCGGTTGATGACACGGTTGTTGAGTTCGATGAAGCTGCCCAGCATCTTGCGACCCGTCCACGGATTGCGGCTATCGTTGCGGCAGGCGAGTCGGCCTTCGGTGAAATCAATCGACACGCGCGCAGCACCTGCATCGAATGCTTTGCGAATATCTTTTTCGCATTCGTCGCACAGATCAGACAAGAACTGCTCGCGAGAATAGCCGGGCACCACGCTATCGAGCGGATACAGGAGCGCCAACATTGAGGGCGCAATCACTGCCTGCTTCATCGGCTTTTTGGCGAGCTTGATCGATTGCTTCAGCGCGTCGGCCGCGAACGATTTATAGCGGAACGGGCCGCCCGTCAGCCTTGGCAACTGGCGATGATGGCCATCGGCAAAAATGGCGAAATATTGCCCGTCACCAGCGAGATTATCTGCCAGGCCTTTGCCCGCCAGAGTATCAGCGAGCGGATAGGTGGCAAAACTCGACCAGCGTTGCTCGCCGTCGGAAATGATTGGCGCGCCTGTGGCCTCGGAGCGCGTGATCGAATCGCGGCATGCCGCCTCCTGCTCTGCAGCTAACGCGGCGTGTTCGATTTTGCCCGCATCGTAGGCCGCGATGGCCGCCTGCAACGTGGTCGGGCGGGGCAGCGAGCCTACCGGTTCGGTGGGAATGCCTGTTGCTGTTCTTGGATCATAATTTGCCATGTAAGCTCCTCGAGTGGGGTTCAACAACGACACTGCATCAGGCGAAAACTTTTCGCCAGTTTTCGGCTTGATGCTAAAAATTAAATTACTGCTTTCCTGCCGCGCGTATTGGCGCTTTTTTCCTTGCCGCCAACTTTGGCGCCAATTTGACGCTTGGCCCGTAAGCGACTTTCTCTTTGACCAGCAGCAACACACCGAGCTCTTTGGCGCGGCGCGCGGCATCCTTGTCGCCTTCAGCCGCAGCAACGATCGAGCCTTTCATGAGGATGTGCCACTGACGCGCAAATCCATCGGCGTCAATCACGCCAGCGTCACGCGCAAGTTGTCGCAGAAAATTACGAATCACTTCGAGGTGATGCACGGTTGCGATGCGCACCGGGCTCGCGCGATTGTCGGTTTCAAGTAGCACATTGATGAACGAGCAGCCTTCGAAATCGGCATGTCGAAACCATTTGTCGAAGACATCGAATATCGCGAGCAAACGGTCGCCCGGCGCACGGGCGCGACGCGCCACTTCGTCCTGCAGCCATGCGCGCGTCCACAGTTCTTCACGGCGTTGCAGAAAGGCGAGAGCCAGTTTTTCTTTGGATGGGTAGTGGCGATACAGCGTCATTTTTGCGACGCCCGATTCGGCGATCACTGCATCGATTCCCACGCCGCGAATGCCGCGCCGCGAAAATAATTCGTAGGCGACACGATCAATCCGTTCGCGTGCGCCTTCGCTGCTCGGCACAGTTTTGCGCAAAGAACGTGTAGCAGTGGAATGTACGCCAGTGATTTTCATTCGACCCCCTTCGCGCAATGAGACTAACCTGTCTGTATTGCTTACGCAAGCTGCGGTGCAGCATGCGCTATGAAGAGTGAAATTTTTCGAGACAGGGTTGTCTGGCTTTTTAACTACCGCTGTTGTCTGGCACGCGCGCCGAGTTGTCTACTTGAACAAGCTAGGAGATCGCTCGCGATATTTTTCGACGAGTTCGGCTAACGACTTTCCGCTGTTGGCGATGCGGTCACTGACAATGGCGCGATCAGTTTGTAATAACCAGGGTTGCGTTTCCTGAATCCGTTTTGCAAGGTCTTCACAGCTGTACATATTCGCACCAGACGACATATCACCCATCATCCCCAGTGCCACGCCTTTTTGATCTCGCAGCGCCTGTAATCGCGTGCGATAGCCGGGGTCATGTCGACGATCTCGTGGCCATAGCGTCTGCCGCCGGGGCATCATTGCCCGGCCGTCGCAGGATCACGGGTTCATGTACGCGCACGCTTTCG
>JANMPY010000377.1:0-4648 GCA_031370095.1 Betaproteobacteria bacterium | reverse complement strand
GCGCCGATGGCAATCGCGATCCCGCCCAGTGACATGATGTTGGCATTCACCCCCTGATAGTGCATGACGATAAATGCCATCAGTATGCCCAGCGGCAGCGAGACGATGGCCACCAGGGCCGAGCGCAGATGAAACAGGAATGCGAAGCACACCAGCGCGACAACGATGAATTCCTCGATCAGCTTGCCGCGCAAATTATTGACCGCGCGATTGATGAGATCGGATCGATCATAGGTGGTGATAATTTCCACACCGGCAGGCAAACCCGGTTTCAATTGTTCGAGTTTGGCCTTGACCGCCTCGATGGTTTCAAGCGCGTTCTTGCCAGAGCGCATGATGATGACGCCGCCTGCCACCTCGCCTTCGCCATTCAGCTCGGCAATGCCGCGGCGCATTTCGGGCCCGATCTGAATGCGCGCGACATCTTTCAACATCACCGGCACGCCGGCTTCGCTGGTGATGATCGGGATGTTGCGGAAGTCGTCGAGCGACTTCAAATAGCCACTGGAGCGCACCATGTATTCGGCCTCGCCCAGCTCAAGCACCGAGCCGCCGGTTTCCTGGTTTGCATTGCGGATCGCGGCCATCACCTTGCCATGCGGAATGTTGTAGGCGCGCAGTCGATCCGGATCGAGCACGATCTGGTATTGCTTGACCATGCCGCCGATGGTCGCGACTTCCGCTACATTTGGCAGCGTTTTTAATTCGTACTTGAGGAACCAGTCTTGCAGCGCACGCAGTTGCGCGAGATCGTTGCGGCCGGTCTTATCGATTAGCGCGTATTCGTAAATCCAGCCGACGCCCGTCGCGTCTGGCCCCAACGATGCCTTGGCATTCTGTGGCAGGCGCGACTGCACCTGATTCAAATATTCGAGCACACGCGAACGCGCCCAATACAGGTCGGTGCCGTCTTCAAACAGCACGTAGACAAACGAATCGCCAAAGAACGAGAAGCCGCGCACCGTCTTCACCCCCGGCACCGACAACATGGTGGTGGTGAGTGGATAGGTGATCTGGTTCTCGACGATCTGTGGGGCCTGACCGGGAAAGGTGGTGCGGATAATTACCTGCACGTCGGACAAATCGGGAATCGCATCGAGTGGTGTCCTCAATACCGACCACACGCCCCACGCCGCAACAATGAATGTCGCCAGCAACACCAGAAAGCGGTTGACGATAGACCAGCGGATGAGTTGCGCGATCATTTTTTCATCCCGTCCGTCGTTGGTACCTTCATTGCATCCTTGGCGCTGATGCTGCCTAGCGCCATTTCACCTTTTGGCGTCATCACCACGTTGAACGACACCATATCGCCCGCTTTGACCTCGGCAGGCACGCCGCCCTTTGGTGCTTTGAACGCCATGGTCATCGCACCCATTTGCAGCGACGGGATTGGGCCATGTGAAATGGTCACGCTGTCCTTGTCGATCTTCTCCACCCGGCCTTCGCCTTTGTGCATGTCATCAGGCGCATCGGGCGCATCGCTCATGCGAGTGCCGGTGGATTTGAGGCTCGCTTCCGAATCGATCAGGATTTGCCCAGACAACACCACCTTCACGCCTTTCTTTAATCCACTTTTGATTTCCGTCATGCCGTTGGCCTCACTACCGATTTCCACATCGGTCGGCGCGAACTGTTGTTTGCCGTCCTGGCCGCTGTCGGCCACGATGACCACATTGCGCTTGCCGGTCTGGATCACCGCTTCGGTCGGCACCAGCAGCACGTCCTGTTGGGCTAAGGCGTTGACGGTAATCGTTGCGAACATTCCCGGTGCCAGACGACCACCTGTGTTGGCGACTTCGATGCGCGCCTTCAGCGTTCGCGTGCCGGTGTTGACATCCGGCAGAAGCGCGGTCACCCGTCCCTTGAAACTTTCATCGGGATAGGCGGGAACGCTCGCTTCAATCGCGCTGCCGGGCTTTAACCACGCCACCTGCGTCTCGGGCACGTCGGCGTTGATCCAAACCGTTGTGAGACCGTTGATGCGAAACAACATCGCACCCGGCATGACGGTCATGCCTTCACGAATGGAGAGCTCACTCACGACGCCGCTGACCGGCGCGAGCAGCGTGATGCGCGGCCGAGTCTTGCCGTCGGCTTCGATTGCGCTGACCGTTGACTCCGGCATTCCCAACAAAATCAACCGCTGACGCGCTGCCTGCCGCAGGGCCTCATTGGCCAGCGGGCTTTTTTTCAGCGCAAGGTATTCCTCTTGTGCCGCGACCCATTCAGGCGCGAGGATTTGCGCGAGTGGCTGGCCTTTTTTGACCGCGTCGAGCGGCGCGCGGACGTAGAGTTTTTCAATGTAGCCGTTGACGCGCGCCTGCACCACCGCAACGGCACGTTCGTCGAAGGCGACGGCACCGACCACCTGCAATTTTTTGTCGAGCGAGCCTTTGGTGACTTCGGCGGTACGGATGCCCAGATTTTGTACGATGCGCGAACTGATCTTGACCGATCCGCTGTCGACGCCATCTTCGCCGTAGACGGGTACCAGCATCATGTCCATGAACGGCGATTTACCGGGCTTGTCGAATTTCTGTTGCGGATACATCGGGTCGTAATAGTAGAGCGGTTTTTTATCTGCAGAAGCTGCGCTGGCGGTCGTGCTTTCCGCCGCCATGCCCATGCTCGCTGACATGCGCTGCATGGCGAACCAGTAACCGCCGCCGATGCTGATCGCGATCAAACCGACCGTCGCGAGCGCGATAACAATTTTATTTTTCATGGTTGTGCTTTCAACTCTGGCAACAGGAAATTGAGGTTGGCCCAGGCGCGTGCCATGTCGCCTTGGGCCTCCAGATGCTTCATGCGGGTTTCGATTTCGCCTTTGCGCGCGTCGAGTACCGGCGCAAGGTCGCCCTTGCCGCCGCGATACGCGGCAAGTGTCACCGCTGCACGTTCGTGCGCCAGCGGCAGCAAGTCGGTGGCGTAGCGTTGAACGCGTGTTTTGGCCGCCTCCCAATCGGCGAGCATCACCTCGATTTCGGCGGTCTGGGCGCGCCGTGCGTCTTCGGCCTGGGCGCGAATTTGTTCGACCAGAGCGGCCTTGGACGCGATGGCCGGATCCTGACGGCGGCTCTGAAATATCGGCAGATCGATACGCACGTTAATCGACAGCATGTTCGAGAACGCCGGCCCGCGCTGGGCGTAGGCGACTTCGAGGCTCCAGTCGGGATGTCTGGCCGCTTCTGCTTGCCTCAGTTCGCTCGTGGCCATGGCCTGCATCGGCGCGTACATCGCCAGGTGCGGATGCAGCTCAAGATTTCCGGTCAGTTCCTGTTGCCGATGGATAAGCTGGTCGAAAGCGGGCGCGGTATCCAGCGGCTGCAGCGCAGCGGCACCAATCCAGCGCGTCAAGTTGACCTTTGAACGGGCGAGAATTCGACCGGCATCGATAATGCGATCGGCAAACTGCGCGACCGCCAGACGCGCAGCAAACGGATCTGCGGCCTGCCCCTTGCCACCGGCGAGCGCGGCGTCCGCAGCGGTCATCTGCAACTCGCCTTCGCGCGACAGCTCTTTCAACAAATCCAGTTGGCGTTCAGCGAAGTGGCGATCAATCCATGCCAATGCCACATCGCGCCGCAGATTGACCTGGGCAAGCGACAACAACGCCGCCTCCTTGCGTACTTCTGCCTCCGCGCGGGTGGTGCGCAGCTTGAGTTTTTCGTCGCGCGTGAACTCTTGCATGAAGCCAATTTTGCGCATGGTCATGAAGTCACGCGTGAGACTGAAGCGGTCAGCAGTATCGACTGGCAGATTGTCGATGCCGAGAATCAACTTCGGATCTGACCGTTCACCGGCGCTGATGGTAGATTGCTGTGCGGCGCGAACGACCGCAGCCTGCGCCTCCAATTGTGGCGCGTCAGTGGCGGCGAGGCGCTGGGCTTCTGCCAATGACAAAGGTTGAGCGGCGTGGCTCGCTGTGGCGGCAAGTGCCAGCGCCAATATGGGAATACCTAAAAATCGGGGATGCATGCTACCTCCAGACAAAATTAACGATGACCCGACTCGGAAAAAGTCGGGCGGTCAATAGCGTCAGGCGATCAGAGGCGGAAGCAGCAGTTGCGGATGGACAGCGGCGGGGAAGTGGCGTGAAGCAGGGACGGAGTCAGCGCAGGTGCTGGTGAAGACACGATTGGATCAAGCACCAACGCGACGATAAACGCGGGTTCAAGTGCCAGGAGGCATGCCTGCGGTTCCGGCATGTCATTGATATTCTGCTCACCGTTCTCGCAATGTTTTTTGCAAAGGTTCGGCGACACCGGGTCGGGGCACTCGGCACTGGCGTCCGATACACCGGCCGTATTGGTGGAATTGTCAAACCCCTTAAATAGCAGCGGGCAGGCGTAAGCCGACACCGCGAGCTGTGCAAACAGCACAGCAACGATACCAAGCCAGCTCATCAATTTGCGATAAGTGCGATTCATGTGTTGTCAGTAGCTTCAGCAACTAAGAGCTTACACCGCGTCGAAAGTTCGCGCAGATTTGCAGCGAACAATGTCGGTGCTCATGCCGTGCGCTGTACGATGAAAAGGAAAAAACTCTAAAATTGGCGCGGCTTTTCAGCCAATATAGGGTGAAAAAGCGCGCCAGTGCTAGAGTTTTCTGATGAGAAAATCATCGAATGCGATTCAGCCGCAAC
>JANMPY010000376.1:0-1847 GCA_031370095.1 Betaproteobacteria bacterium | reverse complement strand
CTGGTTGGCTCACTGCCGCTGTTTGATCGGCTGTCGGTCACGGGTAACGCAGGCGTTGCGCGGGTGCGAGCCGATAGCATATTTGGTGGTGCGGCACCGATTGGCTTACTTGGCGACAGTGCGTCTCGATATATCTCAGCGGCCAGACTCGGGCTTGGCGTGCAATACGATTTCAGTCGCAGCCTGGGCTTTCGCTTTGGCGTTGCGCGCTACCGCAATCTGAATGGCAATTCATTCACCGGCAACGATTTGGATGGCGATACTTTTTCGTTTGGGATTCGGATTCGGTTCTAACAAAAGTTGCCCCTTGCTCAAAAATAAAAAGCCGCCTGAATTGGCGGCTTTTTATTAGGCTCCGATGAGACCGCCCGTCGGCGAACTCGGCGACGCCTGATAAATCTTTTTCGGCATGCGCCCTGCCAGAAACGCTTCACGCCCGGCCTCCACTGCTTTTTTCATCGCGCTCGCCATCAGCACCGGATTGGCGGCTTTGGCGATCGCCGTATTCATCAACACGCCGTCACAGCCCAGCTCCATCGCAATCGCCGCGTCGCTCGCGGTGCCGATGCCGGCATCGACCAACACCGGGACTTTCGCGCGATCAATAATAATTTGCAGATTCCACGGATTCAAGATGCCCATGCCCGAGCCGATCAGGGACGCCAGCGGCATGACCGCAACGCAGCCGATTTCCTCCAGCATCTTGGCCTGAATTGGATCGTCCGAGCAATACACCATCACCTGAAAACCTTCTGCGACCAATTCCTTCGCCGCGATAATTGTTTCGGGCATGTTGGGGAAAAGCGTTGCGTCGTCACTCAGCACTTCGAGCTTCACCAATCGATGTCCGTCGAGAAGTTCGCGCGCTAGTCGTAACGTGCGCACTGCCTCGGTCGCGTTGTAGCAGCCTGCAGTATTGGGAAGTATCGTAAATTTTGTCGGCGGCAATATTTCCAGCAGATTCGGCTCGTTGGGGTTCTGGCCGATATTGACGCGGCGGATCGCCACCGTGATTATTTCCGCATTCGAGGCTTCAATAGCCGCACGCGTCTCGGCGAAATCGCGATATTTGCCCGTGCCGACAATCAATCGCGAGCGATAGTCGCGACCGGCAACAGTGAATGGGTCTGGCTTATTTTCGCGCGCAGTCATCAGCCGCCACCAACCGCAACCACCACTTCGAGTTTATCGCCGTTGCGCAAGCGCGTGGTCGCGTGGCAACTTTTGGGAACAATCTCGCCGTTCAATTCAATCGCGAAACGTTTGCCCGCCAGCGCCATGGTCGTGACCAGTCCGGCCACGTCGATGTCGGGTGGGAATTGTTTTTGCTCACCGTTGATTTGAAGCGTTAACATGACTACTCAAATTTACCTGTGCGTGCGTGCATGAACGAAAAGTGTAGCACGCAGCGGGCGTCCCACCATTGATACAAGCGAAGAGAAAAATGCCGATGAATCCCAACGCATCACCGCAGCCACCCGCTGCACTCACCGTGTTGACGGTCGCCTGGCTCATCGGCCTGGTGTGGTCCGGCTGGGCACCACACGACCGCATTACCTGGTGGATGGAAGTCGCGCCGTGTTTCGTCGCGTTGGTGCTGCTGTGGTGGACGCGCAATTCTTTCGCGCTCACCAGCATGGTCTATTGGTTGATTCTGATTCACGGCCTGATTCTCATGCTCGGTGGCGCCTACACCTACGCGCGCGTACCGCTCGGTTTCTGGATGCAGGAGTGGTTTGGTTTTAGCAGAAATAATTACGACAAGATCGGCCACTTTGCGCAAGGATTTGTCCCGGCGATGGTTGCGCGTGAATTGCTGATACGCAAATTTGCGATCACGCGCCGCG
>JANMPY010000368.1:0-9737 GCA_031370095.1 Betaproteobacteria bacterium | reverse complement strand
CAACACGAGCACACGCGTCAACAGCCGGTGCCGGTGACAAGATCACGGCCGATGACGCTATCGCTACCGCTCGCTGCGTGACACGACATAGATTGCTGCGCTCACCAGCCGCCGTGACCCGGTCACGCGGGTGCCGGGAATTCGACTGGCGCAATGCCGTCCGCGTAACCCTTGATGGTGCGCTTGGTTGTACCAGCCATTGACACCGAACGCTACGACTGCCAATGAGTCTGCCCCGAATTTCCGGAGAAGATGCGATGAACCCCACTACCGCCAAGCTGCATGATCTGGGGCAGCGTCTGTGGCTCGACAACATCACGCGCGCGCTGTTGACCAGCGGCACATTGGCGCGCTACATCGCTGAGCTGTCGGTGACCGGACTCACATCGAATCCGACGATTTTCGAGCACGCAATTGGTGGTAGCAGCGATTACGACGCCGCGATCTTGAAATGCGCCGCGTTGGGTTTGTCGGACGAAGGAATTTTCTTTGAGCTGGCATTGGCAGACTTGACAGCAGCCGCTGAAATATTGCGCCCGATCTTTGACGCGAGCGGTGGCGCAGATGGCTGGGTCTCGCTCGAAGTTTCGCCGCTACTCGCACACGACACCACCAACACCATCCAAACCGCCGCGCAACTGTTTGCCCGCGCCGCACGTCCAAACCTCTTCATCAAAATCCCAGGCACGCGCGCAGGCATTCCAGCCATCGAGCAATCCATTTTTGACGGCATCCCGATCAATGTCACGCTGCTGTTTTCGCGCGAACAATACGTGGCGGCGGCAGAGGCGTATATGCGCGGCATCGAGCGCCGCATTACAGCAGGTCTCGACCCGAATGTTGCATCGGTTGCGTCATTATTTGTCAGCCGCTGGGACGTGGCGGTGAACGAAGAAATTTCGCCGCCATATCGGAATCGCCTGGGCATTGCCATCGCCATGCGCACTTACAAAGCGTATCGCGATCTGCTTCGATCCGAGCGTTGGCAGCGGTGCGCGCGTGCCGGTGCGAGACCGCAACGCCTGCTCTGGGCCAGCACCGGCAGCAAAGATCCTGCCGCCACCGACACGCTCTACGTGGAGGCGCTTGCGGCAGCAGACACCATCAACACGATTCCGGAAAAAACGTTGCTCGCCTTCGCCGACCACGGCAAAGTCGGTGCGAGCCTCACCGAAGACGCCGGCTATGCAGATGCGGTGCTCGAAGAATTCAGACGCGAGGGCGTTGATGACGAAGCGCTCGCGGCGCAGCTACAGGAAGAAGGTGTGACCGCGTTCGCAAAATCATGGCGCGCATTGCTGGCGCAGATCAGCGAAAAGCGTTCACAGTCGGCGCTGGTGTAGTTGAAACGTGGCGGTATTGCCGCGCTAACGAAAACGTCAAACACCAGTACCAGCGCGCTTCGCAGGGCATAAATGCTTGAAACGCCGCGCCAATGCTAGCAGCCTGTCGAACCAGCGGCATATTCAATCTTTAACTGCAACCGTCCGCAAATCATTCGCTGCTATGTGCGCTGGCAGACAGTCACCCTGCGCCCCCGCGCGCAAACTCAGTGCTTGGCTCGTCCTTTCCCTACACGAGTCCACCAGCAACCGGAGAGCAATCGTGGCAAACGCCGAGAATCATCTGATCCATCTCCTGCCGCGCAAAGATCGCGCACAGCTGCTCGGCGTTTGCGAGCGGGTAGAGTTGGCGTTGGCGCAAATTTTATGCGAGCCCGGTAATTCCACCCACCATATCTACTTCCCCACTGAGGGCTACGTCTCGCTGGTCGGGCTCAATAACGGTAGCCCCGATCTGGAGATCGGCATGGTGGGTCGTGAAGGCATGCTAGGTGCGCAGGTGGCGCTCGGTGTGGCAACCACGCCGTTGCGCGCGCGTGTGCAGGGTGCGGGTCGTGCGTGGCGCATCGGCACTGCCGATTTCCGCCGCGAGCTTACCCGCAGCGCGGCGCTGCGTCGCAATGTCGACCGCTACATTTATGTGTTGATGGCACAGATGGCGACGTCGGCTGCGTGTCCGCGCTTCCACCAGATCGGCCCGCGCCTCGCGCGCTGTTTGTTGATGAGCCAGGATCGCGCGCATGACAATAATTTTCAGGTCACACAGGAAGTGCTGGCCTACCGGCTCGGTGTGCGTCGCGTCGGCATTACGGCCGCTGCCGGTGTATTGCAAAACGATGGGCTGATCGAATATCGACGCGGCGATCTCACCGTGCTCGACCGCCGTGGACTTGAAGCGGCGGCGTGTAGTTGCTATGCGACCGACCGAAAGGCTTATGCCGAACTACTGCAATAAACACTTTTTCCAATTGGCTCATACAAATATCCGGTTTCAAATTCTGTGACAAAACCCAGCGCCGAGAACCCCATGCCACAGCCACAATCCGCTTCAATGTCCACTGACGCCGTCAGCAGCGCCGATGCTAAGGCGCAAGGTTCGATGCTTGCATTCAAATCGCCGCCGGGCCCGTCACAGGACGCGTCTGCCGGGGATTGGGGCGAACTGTTGAACGCCGTCAAGGCAAAACTTAAGATGACCGTCAGCGGCAAGCATGCCACCCCAACCGAGCCGGAAGGGCGTTACGTGGAGCGGCGAGACCAGGCTGCCGTACTGGCCTGTCTGGTGGCATTGGATGAGCTGCACGCGAAGTTGATGGACGAACTCGGTCGACGCCAGCAGCTTGAACGGGAAGTAGTCGAGGCGCAAAACGCGCTGATGCAAACACGCGCAGAACTCGTTGGCACCCAGGCCGACGCGAAGCACGCACGCCATCTGGCGCTGCACGACAGCTTGACCGCGTTGCCGAATCGCAGCTTCTTTCGCGAGAGACTGGATGATGCACTAACTCAAAGCGGGGCGCCGCGCCGCGCCTTCGCCGTCTTGTACCTTGACCTCGATAACTTCAAACCGATCAATGACGCATATGGACACGGGGCTGGTGACGAGCTGCTCAGAATCGTCGCAGCAAGGCTGCGCCGGGCGGTGCGGGCCGAAGATCTGGTGAGCCGCATGGGCGGCGACGAATTCGCATGTGTGCTGGGAGGGTTGCCCGGCCATGAGCAGCTTTGCCTGGTGGCGTGCAAGTTGTTGGATGCGGTGTCGGCTCCTTTGTACCTCGGCAATCTCCAGCTAAGCGTGCGCCCCAGTATCGGCATCGCGATCTGCCCGACCGATGGGGCGACCGCCGAACTGCTCCTCAAAAATGCCGACGCGGCGATGTACCGCGCCAAGCGGCAAAAGAGCGGCTACGCATTTTTCGATGAACGTGCCGATATGCGCACGTAACATCGAGGCTTATGGGACGCAATGTTTCGGACGTTTGATCGTTTCATCGCCAGTCAATTGGAGGTCTCCAATGTCAGTCTTTCCAGCACCTTTATCCCCCGAACTTCTACAAAAAATGCACGCCTACTGGCGCGCGGCGAATTACCTTTCGGTCGGGCAAATTTATCTGCGCGCCAATCCTTTGCTCAAAGAAGCACTCACGCTTGCACACATCAAGCCACGTTTGCTGGGACATTGGGGAACGACACCGGGATTGAATTTTCTCTACGTCCACCTGAACCGGGTGATCCGGCAAAACGATCTGAACATGATCTACGTCATTGGCCCCGGTCATGGCGGGCCGGGCATCGTTGCGCATACTTATCTGGAGGGTTCCTACACCGAGCGCTATCCGCTGATCGAGCGTAACTTCGCCGGGCTCGAGCGGCTGTTTCGCCAGTTCTCCTGGCCGGGGGGAGTTCCCAGCCATGTGTCGCCGGAAGTGCCAGGCTCGATTCACGAGGGCGGCGAGTTGGGCTATTCGCTGGCGCACGCGTACGGCGCCGCGTTCGACAATCCAGATTTGATCGTCGCCTGCGTGGTTGGCGATGGCGAAGCCGAAACCGGGCCGCTCGCGGCCAGTTGGCACTCAAATAAATTCTTGAATCCCGCGCGTGATGGCGTGGTGCTGCCGATCTTGCATTTGAACGGTTTCAAGATCGCCAACCCGACGGTGCTGGCACGCATCAGCCGCGAGGAGCTCACCGAATTAATGCGCGGTTACGGGCACGATCCGCATTTTGTCGAGGGCGATGATCCTGTCGTCGTGCATCAATTGCTCGCGGCAACGCTCGACACGGTATTGAAAAAAATTCGCGATATTCAAATTGCCGCGCGGTCGCCCGACCCGACGGAAAAACTACAGCGCCCACGCTGGCCGATGATCATTTTTTGCACGCCAAAGGGATGGACTGGGCCAAAGTTCGTCGATGGCAAAGCGGTCGAGGGTACGTGGCGGGCGCATCAGGTGCCGATCGCTGATTTCAAAACCGACGAACATGTACGCCAACTTGAAGACTGGCTACAGAGCTATCGGCCACATGAATTGTTCGACGAACACGGCAAATTGCGTGATGACATTGCCGCACTCGCACCGACCGGTACGCAACGCATGGGTGCCAATCCGCACGCCAATGGCGGTGAGTTGCTGCAGCCCTTGTCGATGCCCAATTTTCGGGATTACGCGGTGGAGGTCGTCGCGCCCGGCGGCGTTGAAGCTGAAGCCACGCGCGTGCTGGGTAAATTTTTGCGGGACGTAATGAAACTGAATTTGCTGAAGAATAATTTCCGCATCTTTGGCCCCGACGAGACCGCATCCAACCGCCTGGAGGCCGTGTATGAAGTCTCCGGCAAAGAATGGATGGCTGATATGGAGGCCGGTGACACCGACCTTAGCGTCGACGGTCGCGTGATGGAAGTGTTAAGCGAACATCTGTGTGAAGGCTGGTTCGAAGGCTATCTCTTGACCGGACGCCACGGACTTTTCTCCTGCTACGAGGCGTTTATCCACATCGTTGATTCGATGCTGAACCAGCACGCCAAATGGCTGAAAGTGACGCGAACCATTCCGTGGCGCAAACCGATTGCCTCGCTTAACTATTTGCTCACCTCACACGTCTGGCGACAAGACCACAACGGCTTCTCGCATCAGGATCCCGGCTTCATCGATCACGTCGCGAACAAAAAATCCGATGTGGTGCGCATCTATCTGCCGCCCGACGCGAACTGCCTCTTGTCGGTCGCCGATCACTGTCTGCGCAGCCGCAATTACGTTAACGTGATTGTGGCTGGCAAACAGCCGGTGTGGCAGTGGCTGGACATTGATGCGGCTTCCCGCCATTGCGCCGCAGGTGCAAGCATTTGGCAATGGGCCGGCAATGACACGAGTGAGCCCGATGTCGTGATGGCCTGTGCAGGCGACGTGCCGACACTTGAGACGCTTGCCGCCGTCACGCTGTTGCGTGCGTACGTGCCAGACATTCGTGTCCGCGTCGTCAACGTTGTCGACTTGATGGTGCTGCAGCCGAAATCAGAGCATCCACATGGTTTGGAGGACGATGATTTTGACGCGCTGTTTACGGTCGACGTGCCGGTCATCTTCGCCTATCACGGCTATCCCGCGATGATCCACAAGCTCACCTACCGGCGGCGCAATCATGACAATATTCACGTGCGCGGCTACCAGGAAGAGGGCACCACCACCACGCCATTTGACATGGTGGTGTTGAATAATCTCGACCGCTACCAGTTAGCGCTCGATGCAATCCGGCGCATTCCGCGATTCGGTCATCTGGTGGAAAAAGAGACGGCGCGCTACCGGGCGACGATTGAGGGTCACAAACGCTATATCAGCGAGCATGGGGACGATATGCCCGAGGTTCGCGACTGGCGGTGGAGCTTGGCCGTATGAATGTGCTGGCGCTGAACAGCGGCTCATCAACGCTTAAATTTGGGCTTTATCGGGTCGATCCATCGCACGCCACACGCGCTGAAAAATTATTTGCCGACACCATCGGTAGTCCCGATCTTGAATCTGCAATTGCCCACATCGCACAGCGGTTTCGCGATTCGCAAATGCCGCCACCGGCAGCCATCGGTCATCGCATCGTGCATGGCGGGCCGACGCTTCGACAACATTGTCTGATCGACAACGCAGTCATCAAGCAACTTGAATCCGCCACCGCGTTCGCACCGCTGCATTTGCCGCAATCGTTGTCGCTTATCCGTTTCGCGCAGCAACATTTTCCAGGCGTTGCGCAAGTGGCGTGTTTTGACACCACTTTTCACGCTGAATTGCCGGATGTTGCACGCGTCCTGCCGATTCCAAAAGAGCTGCAATCCGAAGGCATCCAACGCTACGGATTTCACGGACTTTCCTGCGAATCGATCATGCGTCAACTAGGCGGTGAAGCACCCGAGCGCATCGTCATCGCGCATCTTGGCAATGGTGCCAGCGTTACCGCCGTTAAAGGCGGCAAGTCAATCGACACCAGCATGGGCTTGACGCCGACCGGCGGCGTCGTCATGAGTACGCGCAGCGGCGAGATTGATCCGGGCGTGCTGCTTTACCTGCTGCGCGAGAAAAAATTGGACGCAGCCACGCTGGAAGATCTGCTTGATCACCGGTCCGGTCTGCTGGGGATTTCCGGTGTGAGCAGCGATATGCGGCGTTTGCATGAGGCGGCTTCATCATCGTTTTCGTCTGCGAGAGATGCAAAGTTGGCGATCCAAATGTTCTGCTATGCCGTGCGCAAATACATCGCGGCGATGAGCGCCGCGCTTGGCGGCATTGACATGCTCGTGTTCACCGGCGGCATCGGCGAAAACGATGCGCGGGTGCGTGCGCAGATTTGCGATGGGCTGGCTTGGGTTGGTATCAATTTGGATGCTGCATGCAACGAGGCCACGAGTGACCCCATCAGTGAGTCTGGCTCGCGTTGCGCGGTACGCGTGCTGCCTTCGCAGGAGGATGAGCAGATCGCGCGGCATACGGCGACGTTGTGTGCGAACGTTGTTGCGTCGTGAGCGTATGTGAATTTTTAGAAGCCAAAGC
This sequence comes from Betaproteobacteria bacterium, assembly GCA_031370095.1. Lineage (GTDB taxonomy): Bacteria > Pseudomonadota > Gammaproteobacteria > Burkholderiales > Usitatibacteraceae > UKL13-2. The sequence continues at coordinate 2,857 of JANMPY010000368.1, read as the reverse complement.
GTTTGATGCCGAACGCTCTGTGCGTTCCCGCACATACCGCGCAAGTCAATTTAGTTAGGCTGTGCGAACTCATGAAGCCCATGCTTACAGAATCCGCCGCATTCACGCAGCCGACGGCAGACGCAATTCTGCTCTCTGGCGGCTGGACTGCGCGCGGCATCGGCGCGATTGAGGCGACACTTCAATCCGTGCGCGTGGTGGGTAACGCGGAAATTGTAGCCGACGGCGCGCGAATTGAAGCGCTCGATACGGCTGGCGCGTGGCTGTTGCAAAAATTATTGTCGCGTTTGCGGGGAGAAGGTGCCGTTGTGACACTCAAAGGCTTGCAGCCGTCATTCGCCAAGCTGCTCGACGTGGTCGCGCAGCAGATGATCGAACAGGCCAATCTCGCCCCGGCAATCAACAAGCCTGCAACCCTGCTTGAACGCGTCGGCCGCAGCACCAGCGCGGTGATTGAGGAAACAATCGCGCTGGCCAGTTTCGTTGGCGAAAACGCGATTGCCATTGCCGGCTCTTTTACGCACCCGGCGCGCATCCGTTGGCGGCCCATTCTCTACAACATTCGCAGTGCCGGATTCGATGCGCTGCCGATCGTCGGCTTGTTGTCGTTCCTGCTGGGTATCGTGGTTGCGTATCAGGGTGCAGACCAGCTGCGGCAATACGGCGCCAACATTTTTGTCGCCGATCTGGTTGGCTTGTCAATGCTGCGCGAGTTTGTACCGTTAATGACTGCCATCATCATCGCCGGACGTTCGGGCTCGGCCTATGCCGCGCAAATCGGCACGATGACCGTGACCGAGGAGATCGACGCGATGCGCACGATTGGCATTCGGCCACTTGAGCTGCTGGTATTGCCGAAGGTGATCGCATTGGTGATTGCGTTGCCGCTATTGACGGTATTTGCCGACGTGCTGGGCGTATTCGGCGGCATGATCATGGCGCGCTCGCAACTTGGCATCAGCTTCGGCGAGTTTCAGGATCGCTTTGTCAAAGCCGTCAGCATCACCGCATACATGGTCGGTATCGGCAAAGCGCCGGTATTCGCCATCATCATCAGCGTGGTGGGCTGCTTTCAGGGTTTTCGCACCAAGGGTGGTGCCGATAGCGTCGGTCGTCAGACCACGCGCAGCGTCGTGCAGTCGATATTTCTCGTCATCGTTGCCGACGCGTTATTTTCCATTGCCTTCAGTGCGCTGGATCTTTGACATGCAGCCTGAAGCAAGTGAAGTGGTCATCGCGATGAAGAAAGTTTCCACGCGCTTTGGTGATCATGTCGTGCATACCGACGTTAATCTCGATGTCCGCCGTGCCGAGATATTTGCCTTGATCGGCGGCAGCGGCTCGGGCAAATCAACGCTGCTGCGCGAAATGATTTTGCTGCACCGTCCGAACGCAGGCTCGATCAGCGTGCTCGGCACGGATCTGGCCAGTCTCGACGACGATGACGCTCTGCTGCTGCGGCAGCGTTGGGGCGTCATGTTCCAGCACGGGGGATTGTTCGCGTCCCTCACGGTGAAAGAAAACATCGGTTTGCCGCTGCGCGAGCACACCGCGCTTGGCGATGACTTGATCGATGAAATCGCCGACGCCAAGCTTGCGATGGCAGGCTTGAAGCCCGAAGTAGGTGCGCAGTATCCATCAGAGCTAAGCGGTGGCATGATGAAGCGCGCTTCCCTCGCCCGCGCGCTGGCGCTCGATCCCGAGCTGTTGTTTCTGGATGAGCCGACCGCCGGGCTCGATCCCGTTAGCGCCGATGGCGTCGATGAGCTGATATTGAAGCTGCGCGATTTGTTTGGACTCACCGTCGTGATGATTACGCACGACCTTGATCTGTTATGGCAAGTCGCGGATCGCGTCGCCGTGCTGGCCGACGGTCGCGTGCAGGGCATCGGCTCGATGGCCGAGCTTGCCCACATTGACAACCCGGCTATCGCCAAATTTTTTGAAGGCCCGCGTGGACGGGCGGCACAAGAGCCGGGGCAGGAACATAAGCATGTTGAGAAACCGCGTCCGAACGACGCACAACCCGACGCAAAAATCGCGAGGCCATCATCGAAACCAAAGTGAACTACGCTGTCGTCGGTGCGTTCGTGCTGGTGCTGGGCAGCGCGCTGATCGCAGGGGTGCTGTGGCTCGCCTCGGGCGGCGCTTTTCAAACCAAATATGATTTGTATCTGGCGATCATGGAGGAATCTGTGTCGGGGCTCAACCTGAATGCGCCCGTCAAATATAACGGTGTCGAAGTCGGCAAGGTACGCGCCATCCAGCTCGATCCCGCAAATGCGGATCATGTGTGGCTGACATTTGCAATTGAGCGCGGCACGCCGATCCGGCAGGACACGGTGGCGGTATTAAAAACCCAGGGCCTCACCGGCATTGCCTATGTCGAGCTTAGTGGCGGCACGCGTGAGAGCCCGCCACTGGTGGTGGTGTCGCCAAACCCGTATCCGATCATTAGCACCAAGCCTTCGCTTAGCGCACGACTGGAAAACGTCTTGACGAGCGTGCTGGCAAAACTGGATCGCACCTCCAGCAATATCGACGCGCTGTTAAGCGACGAAAATCGTCTGGCGTTCAAAAACGCGCTTGCCGATATTGCGGTGGTGTCACGTACCTTTGCGGCGCGTCGCGACACGCTCGACAAAAGCATTACCAGCGCTAATCAAACGCTCGATAACGCGGCGCGCGTAACGGCTGAGTTGCGGCCGGTGATTGCGCGTGTTGGACGCAGTGCCGACGCGGTTGAAAAAATGGGCAATGAAGCCGCCGCCGCAAGTAATAGTGCAGGGAAAACCATCAGCGCGATTGGCACCGACGTGCAACGCTTTACCGGTGAAACACTACCGGAGCTTGAGCG
>JANMPY010000348.1:0-3695 GCA_031370095.1 Betaproteobacteria bacterium | reverse complement strand
CGTTGCAATACGCGAGTTGATTCGGATGCACCAGCGATTTACCGTCGAAGCCGAGATCGCGGGTGAGACGACATGCCAGTTCGAAGGAATGCATATCCTTGATGTCGACACTGATGCCGTCGATCACTGCGCGTTTGTAGGCGCGACCCACCAGTAACACGTGCGAAAGCGAATAGTGCAGCGCCAAACGGTCCGGCGTTTTGTGGCCATGCAACTGCGTGAGCAAATCACTCGTCGCCATAATCATGCAGGCGATGCGGTCGGAGGCAGAGGCGATTTCCTCGGCGCGCAGTACCGCAATCGGGCTCTCGATCATCACCATGATCGGCAGATGCGAGCCACCGGATTTATCGAGCGCATTGAGCGCTTCGATGACGTCGGCTTTGGACTCGATATTTGGAAATAAAACCGCGTCTGCACCGATGTTGGCGACGGCTTTGATGTCGTCGATGCCCCAGGGTGAATCGAGATCGTTGACACGAATGACGCGCTCGCGGCGGCCAAATCCGCCCTGCAATATCGCCTCCACAATTTGATCGCGGGAGCTTTCCTTGTTTTCCACCAGCACTGAATCGCCAAGGTCAAAAATCAGCGAGTCCACTTTCAGCGTGCGCGCTTTGTGCAGGTAGCGCGGCGCGCAACCGGGGACATAGAGCATCGAGCGGCGGGGGCGTAGGTAAGGCGTCATGGCGTCATTTTTCCGAATTTCTGCTGTGAACGGATCGCATTTGCGCAGTGCAGCAATATTATGTCGCACTGTTTGAAATGTCAATAGACTTATATCTTATATAAGACATACAATAGGCAACATATTTTTCTGACCGTGCTAGCATTTATGCGAATTCCATCCGTTGCCGTTGCTGGCGACCTATCCATGCCAAACAATATTGCCGGCCCCAGTTTTCGACCGCTGTATGACCAGATCAAAATTCTGCTCACGCAAAGTCTGATTGCCGGCGAATGGAAACCGGGTGAGTCGATCCCGTCGGAAATGGAGTTGGCCGCGCGCTTCCGAGTGAGTCAGGGAACGGTAAGGAAAGCGATTGATGCGCTGGCGACGGAAAATATTCTGGTTCGCCGTCAGGGCAAAGGCACCTTTGTGGCGACGCACAAAGAGGAAAAACATCAATACCGTTTCCTGCGCATCATTCCCGATAAAGGCAGTAAAGACAAAGTCCATCCGACGACAAATTTCATCGACGTGAAACGCGGCAAGGCAAGCGTTGAGGTCGCCACCGCGCTCGATCTGAAACCGGGTGCGGCGGTGACCGCGATCCGGCGGGTATTGGTGTTTGCCGACACGCCGACCATTCTTGATGAAATCGTGTTGTCCTCCGCGTCGTTTCCGAATTTGACGCTGGAAAAAATTCGCGAGTCGCGCGGCTCGATTTACAGTTTTTTTGAAACTGAATATGGCCTGGGCATGATCAGGGCCGAAGAACGCTTGCATGCTGTGGCGGCAGACACCAACGCGGCGCGACATTTATTGGTGTCAGTCGGCACACCGTTGCTGTGTGTTGATCGTATTGCCTACACGTATGGCGACAAGCCGGTTGAGTGGCGGCGTGGCTTGTGCGTGACGCAGGGCTATTCTTATTACAACGAGCTTGCATAATTGCCCGGGCTGTTTCCTGGCGGGTAATTCCTACACGACATGACAGTAAAGCGCACGGCGCGTTCATCCCGACAAAATTAGGCCGCCGCCTTCGCAACAACATCCACCACCCACTGATTGAGGCTCTTACCCGCGCTCGCCGCAGCAACGCTCGCGTCAGCGTGTACCTCTGGCGGCAATCGCAGCAACAGCTTGCCCGAGGCAGGTTTTTCAGGCTTGCGTCCTTCTTTCTCGCATTCGGAAAGGTAGTGATCGACCGCAAATTCAAAGTCTGCAACCAGCTCATCAACGCTCGCACCGTGGAATGTCAGTTGCTCAGACATCCCCAACACGCGGCCAACGAAAATACGGTCGAGCGCATCAAAATCGATGCGGGCGATGTAGCTGCGGTACTTCAGCGAATTCTGCATGGTGTTAGCTTATTTCGGCTAGCCAAGTCATCGAGACAATAGTATCAATAAATAGTATCACAAAATTATTTTTCTTTTCGCTGCTCCCAAGCAATTAGAGCGTTGTCGCAAAGATAATATAAAAATCATTAAAATCAATTAATTGGAGACGAGGACGAAATGCCATCACCACAGCGCGTCGGCAGCGAAAGCGGCCAATCCTCCCCTATGCAGCATCGCAAAATTCAGATTAAAATCTAGCAACGGTGCGGCATTTTTCATGTGTATAGCCGTTCGAATCTCTCCGTTCGCCTTCTCAAGCATTTCGCGAAAAGACAACCGCAAAGGGTTCAGTTATGTCCAGTCCGCAGCCAGTTCCGCGTCAGCGCCCCAAGTACTACGACCTCAATCTGCTGCATTTGCCGTGGCCGGGATTGGTATCGATTTTCCATCGCATTACCGGCGTGGTGATGTTTCTGTTCATGATCCCGGCAGTGTTATTCGTGCTGCAATGCACGCTCGAATCCGAAACCGGTTTCGATAAATGGAAATCGATTTTTTCCCAGCCCATCGTGAAATTGATCGTGCTCGGTTTTGTCTGGTCGTACATGCATCATTTGTTTGCGGGCATTCGCTATCTGCTGCTCGACATCCACGTCGGCACTGCGCTCGAGCCCGCGAGAACATCGGCAAAAACCGTGCTCGTGCTCGGTATCATCGCCACCGTGCTGATTGGAGTGCGGATATGGTGAACGCAACAAAAAAAATCCCCGTCGGTGCGCACTACGGCTGGCAAGACTGGCTGGCGCAGCGCGTGACGGCCGTCATCATGGTGCTGTTCAGCATCGTGATCATTGGTTTTTTCGCGGTTCACGGCGGCGTGAATTACGCGCAATGGAAAACACTTTTCGGCTCGCAAATTTTCCGCATATTGACGCTGTTATTTCTCCTGTCCGTTTTCTATCACGCCTGGATCGGCATCAAAGACGTGTTAATGGATTACATCAAAGCGACTGGGCTGCGCATCAGCTTGCAGGTCGTGGTGATACTTTTTTTGGTGGTGTGTTCAATCTGGTCGGTCACAATCATTTGGGGCAAATGAGTCATGGCAATTCCTGTTCGCAAATATGATGCAGTAGTGGTGGGTGCCGGCGGTTCCGGCTTACGTGCGGCGCTGCAATTATCCAACGCGGGTTTGAAAGTCGCGGTGTTGTCAAAGGTATTCCCGACACGCTCGCATACGGTCGCGGCGCAAGGCGGGGTCGGCGCGTCACTCGGCAACATGGGCGAGGACAATTGGCACTGGCATATGTACGACACCATCAAGGGCTCGGACTGGCTTGGTGACCAGGATGCGATCGAATTCATGTGCAAAACCGCGCCTGAAGCGGTGATCGAGCTTGAACATTTCGGCATGCCCTTTGACCGCAACGAAAATGGCACGATCTATCAGCGTCCATTCGGCGGTCATTCTTCCAATTTCGGTGAAAAGCCGGTGCAGCGCTCCTGCTGTGCGGCCGACCGCACGGGTCACGCGATGTTGCACACGCTGTATCAGCGCAATGTATTTGCCAACACGCAATTTTTTGTCGAGTGGATGGCGCTGGATTTGATTCGCGATGCTGACGGTAATGTGCTCGGCGTGACGGCGCTGGAAATGGAAACCGGCGAAATGATGATTTTTCACGCCA
>JANMPY010000325.1:0-2049 GCA_031370095.1 Betaproteobacteria bacterium | reverse complement strand
TCGGATGTGTTCGACCAAGGCTTCGTCACCGAGCCGCAGAATGGCCTCGGGTGTGTTGGCGACGGCGAATAATTTTCTCGTGGCGATATTGACGCTCTTGTCGGTCGCTTGCGCCGAGAGAATGACGGCGACCAGCAATTCGAAAGAGGAGCGAAATTCAAGATCCGATTTTGGATGCGGATTGATCTCGCGCATGCGCCGGAAAAATTCGTGACGCTCGGCGGGCTTCATGATGCGTGCTTCAGCCACGCGTGTCGCCAAGTGCTGCGGCCTCGCTTGCGGCCAGCGCGACGTTGCGCTCCACTTGGTCTCGCGCCAACCTTGATTGGTGAAAATGGTAGCGAGCGCGTGCCTCGTTGGCGTTCATCATGACCGGAAAAGCGGTGTTCTGCTCCATGCGGATGCAATCCACCGGGCACGGTGGAATGCATAGCTCGCAGCCTGTGCAAAGTGAAGCAACCACGGTATGCATGTATTTATTGGTACCGATGATGGCGTCGGTCGGGCAGGGCTTAAGACATTTGCCGCAGCCGATACAGACGCCTTCATCAATGACAGCCACACGATGCGGCTGATGTAAGCCCCGCGTGGTATCGAGTGCAACGACCTCGCGCGAGAGCAAAACACTTAATGCCTTGATACCCGCGTCGCCGCCGGGCGGACAGCGGTTGATTGCGGCCTCACCCGCCGCAATCGCTTCCGCGTACGGCATGCAGCCTTGATATCCGCACAGCGTGCATTGGGTTTGCGGCAGGATGGCGTCAATTTTTTCAGCGAGCGTCGGCATCGGTTACTTTGCGACGATGGCCTTGACGGCATCGCGAATTAAATCCGGGCCTTTGTAAATGAAGCCGGTATAAATTTGCACCAGCGACGCACCTGCATTCATTTTTGCTTCCGCGTCAGCACCGCTTACGATGCCGCCAACGCCAATAATCGGGATTCTTCCCTTGACGGTTTTCGCCAATTCGCGCAACACCTCGGTAGACGGCGAGAACAGTGGCCTGCCCGAGAGTCCACCCACCTCGCCCGCATGCGCGTGCCCGCGCACCGCATCGCGCGAAATGGTGGTGTTGGTGGCGATGATGCCGTCGAAATTATTTTCAATCGTGAGATTGGCAATTTCCCTGATCGATTTCAAATCCAGATCGGGTGCGATTTTAAGAACAAGCGGAACAGTTTTTTTGTGTTTTTTTGCCAGGCGTTTCTGCTCGGCTTTTAACGTGAACAGTAATTTTTCAAGTTGTTCGGACGCCTGCAAATCGCGCAGCCCCTTGGTATTTGGTGAAGAAATATTGACGGTCACATAGCTTGCAAAAGGATAGACGCCCTTGAGGCAGGTCACATAGTCATCGACTGCGTTTTCAATCGGCGTGTCAGCATTCTTGCCGATGTTGAGACCCAGCACACCTTGGTACGAAGCCCGTTTGACATTGGCGACGAATGCATCCAGGCCCTGATTATTAAAACCAAGCCGGTTGATCAGCGCCTCTTGATCGGTCAGGCGAAACATGCGTGGCTTCGGATTGCCCGGTTGCGGACGTGGTGTAACGGTGCCAACTTCGATGAAGCCGAATCCCATCGCGGCCAGCGCATCGATGTACTCGCCGTTCTTGTCCAGCCCTGCCGCGAGGCCGACGGGGTTGTCGAATTTTAGACCCATCACCTCGATTGGCGCGGAAATATGCGAGCCGAAAAAACCGGCGAGGTGGAGTTTTTGCAGGCGCTTCAACGAATGCAAAGCGAGGTCATGCGCAACTTCCGGGTCGAGCGCGAACAGGGCGGTGCGGGCGAGGGGATAAAGCAAGAGGGTGTCACCTGATGAAAATCGTGCACCATTTTATCGCGCTACGCAGGAACACTGCGGATATTGACGCAGAGATCGAGTCGCTTCAAATTCAAGTGAACGGCGACGTTGATTATTCCTGCGCCAACCGCGCCCAACTCCCGCGCACCAATCCCTCTATCGGCTGAAAGTCGGTCTTGTAATTCATCTTGCGGCTTTCGGCGATCCAGTAACCGAGATAGACGAAAGGCAGCTTGCGGCGG
>JANMPY010000179.1:0-12817 GCA_031370095.1 Betaproteobacteria bacterium | reverse complement strand
CGAGAGTGTTGAGTAAGCCACCACGCGCTTGATATCGTATTGCACGATCGCGATCAGCGCCATGAAAAACGCCGTGATCGAGCCGATGATAAGGACAAACGACAACGCCACCTGCGACATTTCGAACAACGGTGACATGCGCGCCACCATGAAAATGCCAGCCGTCACCATCGTTGCCGCGTGAATCAATGCTGAGATCGGTGTCGGGCCTTCCATCGAATCCGGCAGCCACACGTGCAAAGGAAACTGCGCTGATTTACCCATTGCACCGATGAACAGACAAATACAAATCACCGTGATCAACGACCACGAGGTATTGGGCAGCAACGTCACCAATGTATCTTTGAATGTTGGTGCCATTTTGAACGCCGTGGCGTAATCGAGCGTGCCCATGTACGCGAACACCAAACCGATGCCGAGCAGGAAACCAAAGTCGCCAACACGATTGACCAGAAACGCTTTCAGGTTCGCGTAGATGGCGGTCGGTCGCTTGTACCAAAAGCCGATCAGCAAATACGACACCAAGCCCACCGCCTCCCAGCCGAAAAATAATTGCAGGAAATTATTCGACATGACCAGCATCAGCATGGCGAACGTGAACAAGGAGATATAGCCGAAGAAGCGCGTGTAGCCGTCGTCATCCGCCATGTAGCCGATGGTATAAACGTGAACCATCAACGACACGAATGTCACCACCAACATCATCATCACGGTGAGTGAGTCGATCAGGAAACCGATTTCAAACTTGATGCCGTCGGTGACCAGCCACGTATAGATCGCACCGTTAAAAGATTTGCCGGCCTGCACGTCCTGAAATATGAATACAGACAAAACGAACGCGGCCAGCACACCAAAGATGGTGACGCTGTGCGCGAACGCGCGGCCGAGGCGCGGGCCTGCAAATCCGGCGAGAATCGCGCCAAGCAGGGGCAGCAGCGGGATGGCTAACAGGGCTAGTTTGTTTTCGATCATTGTTTAGTTATTTTATTGAAACTCTAGCATTGGCGGGGCGTTTCAGGCATAAATGCTCTGAGAAGCGCGCCAGTGGTATAGTTTTGCCATTGTTCTCATTATTTTGCGGTTGAACCGCATGCACCAACTTCATCCCTTCAACGTCCCAATGTCATCGACATTGATCGTTTTCAGATTGCGAAACAGCACCACCAAAATAGCCAAGCCAATCGCCGCCTCGGCTGCAGCAACGGTGAGAATGAAAAATACAAATACCTGTCCCGCCAGATCATTCAGGTAATGCGAGAACGCGACAAAATTCATATTCACCGCAAGCAGCATGAGCTCGATGGCCATCAATAAAATAATGATGTTTTTGCGATTCAGGAAAATACCGGCGATGGCGATCGCAAACAGAAAAGCGGATAAACCCAGATAGTGCGACAGCGTAATCAATTAATTTTCTCCCTCGTGCTGTCGTTACGCGACCGGTGGCAGACTTGCCGCAGGTGGCTCGTCTTTTTCAGGCGCCATCGAAATAATTTTCAAGCGGTCACTGCTTTTTACGCGGACCTGTTCCCCGACGTTTTGTGTTTTCACTTCCTTGCGTCCACGCAAAGTGAGCGCAATCGCGGCAACGATTGCGACCAGCAAAATCACCGCCGCCAATTCGAAAGCAAGAAAATAATCGGTGTACAGCACGCGACCCAGCGCCTTGGTGTTTGAGAAACCAGCAGCGGGCGAACCTGGAGGGACAGCGCCGACCAGTCGCATGCTTTTGTCGAATAGCAGCAGAATCATCTGCGCCAGCATCAGTATTGCGACGGTTGCAGCCACCGGCAAATATTTCCAGAAGCCCTCGCGCAATTTGTCGAAATTAATATCGAGCATCATCACCACGAACAGGAATAGCACCATCACGGCACCGACGTAGACGAGGATCAGCGTGAGTGCCAAAAACTCGGCGTAGAGCAGCAGCCACAATCCAGCCGCGCTGAAGAACGCCAGCACCAGGAACAATGCGGCGTGGACGGAATTACGCGCGGTAATGACCGTTAACGCCGAGATGATCAGCGTCGAGGCAAACACGTAGAAAACGATTGCTTGGAAGGTCATTTTGTTTATCGGTTTTTCTGGTCAGGCGAGTAAATTTTTCGGTGGTGCATTTTCTATCCCCCTCTCCCTCGATCCCTCTCCCACGAGGGGAGAGGGAAGCTTGAGCCACTCTCCCTTGATGGGACAAGGGCACACTTGAAGCGAAGCAGAGGGGTTGGAGAGAGGATGAGGCTAGTTATCGGTACTTCGCATCTTCCAAGCGCCGCTTGGCAATTTCATCCTCGTATTTATCGCCTATCGCCAACAACATCGGCTTGGTGTAATAAAGATCGCCACGTTTTTCGCCGTGATATTCGAGCAAATGCGTCTCGACGATCGAATCCACCGGGCACGACTCTTCGCAGAAACCGCAGAATATGCACTTGGTCAAATCGATGTCGTAGCGCGTGGTGCGGCGCGTGCCATCGTCACGGGCCTCTGATTCAATCGTGATTGCCAGCGCCGGGCAAACGGCCTCGCAGAGCTTGCAGGCGATGCATCGTTCCTCGCCATTCGGGTAGCGACGCAACGCGTGTAGCCCACGAAAGCGCGGCGACTGTGGTGTTTTTTCTTCGGGAAATTGCACGGTGATTTTGCGCGCGAATAAATTCCGACCGGTCAATCGCAGCCCCTGCAGCAACTCACCTAGCATCAGGCTACCAACGAGTTCTCTGGTTCTAGTCAGCATTGTTATTTTCCAAACCACCAGTTGATCACCGGCAGATTATTAATTGGCTCCATCATCATCAAGCCCACCACGACTATCCAGACGATGGTGATGGGAATAAATATTTTCCAGCCGAGCCGCATGATCTGGTCATAGCGATAGCGCGGGAACGACGCGCGAATCCAGACAAAGATGAACATCAACGCGAACATCTTGATGAGCATCCACCAGATGCCTGCCGCGCCGAGAAACGGAATCGCTTTCGGAAACGGTGACAGCCAGCCGCCCATAAACAAAATGGTGGAAATTGTCGCGACCAACAGCATGTTCGCGTACTCGGCCAGGAAAAACAGCGACCACGTCATTCCCGAATATTCGACCAGCGGACCCGCGACGATTTCCGATTCGCCTTCAGCCACGTCGAAAGGATGGCGATTGGTTTCAGCGACACCGGCGATGAAATGAACGATGAACAAGGGGAACAGCGGAATGAAGAACCACTCGGCCATGCCGTACGGCCCATCCTGGCGCGCGATCACTTCGGTGAGATTCATCGATTGCGCCGCCATCAGTCCGCCGACCACCGCAAAGCCCATGGCGATTTCGTAGCTCACCACTTGTGCGGCCGAGCGCATCGCGCCGAGAAACGCGTATTTTGAATTCGATGCCCAGCCCGCGATGATCACGCCATAGACGCCCATCGAGGTCATTGCCAGCACCACCAGCAGACCCGCATCAACGTTGGCCACCACCCACGTTGGCGTGAATGGAATCACCGCCCACACCGCCATGGCCGGGGCCACGGAAAGCGCTGGGGCAAGGAGAAATAGCGCCTTGTTTGCGCCGCTCGGCACGATTTGTTCTTTCAGCAATAACTTGATTGCATCTGCAATCGGCTGCAGCAAACCCCACGGGCCGACGCGATTCGGGCCGCGCCGCACTTGCATCCAGCCGATTACCCAGCGTTCGACCAACTGAAAATAAAGTACAAAAAATACCAGCGGCGCGACCACCATGATGACCATCACCAGCGCCTTGGTCACCGCCCATGCGGGCGGGCCCCAGGTCGTGCCGAGCGAGGTGATGAAGCCTTGGTTGATGGTTTGAATGAATGCGTCCATGTTTGGGTTTGATCGCGCCGTTATTCTGCCGCAGCAGCCATGGAAATTGCCTCGAGCGAGACGATACCGAACATCGGCCCCAATGCTGCGGTCTCGGGCAACGCCGCCGCGATACGCACACAGCCTGACGCAAGACCCGCATCCAGCTTGGCTCGCAGGACGATTGACACCTCGCCTTGTGTCACGCGTACGTCGGCTCCATCAACGATGCCGTGCTTCTCGGCGACATCGTGTGCCACAAAAATACGTCGTGCATTTTTTGCGTCAGCCGTTTTTTGCAGACTCGGCGCACGGCGCACCAACGCGTCGGCTGCATAGATCGGCACTTCACCGATGCGCTCGATGCCTGCCAACGTGTTTTGGATTTCAACATTTGCATTGGACATGGTGTTATTCAGCTTCGAATTCACCAGCACCTGCAAATCTGGCGCGATCTCCTGGCGAATCGCGTCGACGCTGTCTTGCTCGAACCCGCTAGCCCCAAGCAAATTACCCAGCACCCGCAAAACTTTCCATGCGGGGCGCGCTTCGCCAAGCGGTTTAACCACACCATTGAACGACTGCACGGTGCCCTCGGTATTGACGAACGTGCCGGCAGTCTCGGTGAATGGCGCAATCGGCAATGCGACTGTCGCGTAATCGGCAACGTCACCTTTGAAGGCAGACATCGCGACGACCAACTCCGCGCCTTTCAATGCGTTGAGCGTGGCGCGCGGATCGTAACAATCGAGTTGCGGCTCGGTGCCGAGCACTAGGTAGGCTTTGCGCGGATTCGCAACCATGCCTCGCGCGCACAAGCCGTCTGCGCCGGGCGTTGCGCCCATCACCTCTGAGCCGACGCTATTGGCGGCTTCACCGAGGAAGCCAAACGTCGCACCTGATAGACGCGCAATCTCCTGCGCGAGCGCGTGGATGGCCGTGTAGTTCGGATGATGCTGCGCGAGGTTGCCAAGCAAGACAGCCGTTTTTTCTTTGCCGGCCAGACTTTGCGCAATCGCCGTTATTTCAGGCGTGACAGTCGCCGCATTCACTAGATTTGCGAGGCCAGCAATGATCGTCCCCGCTTTAATTTCTGCCAGCGCTTTGGCAATTGCTGCGAGCGTTGCGGGCAATGCAGATGGCGGCACGACCGCAATGTTTGCCACTTTCATCAACAGCGCATCATCAGCCACGTGAACAATATTTATTTGCAGACCACGTTTGGCGGCCTGACGCATACGATTGGCAATCAGCGGATGGTCTTTGCGCAAGGTCGAGCCGATGACCAATACGCTTTGCAGACTTGCAATATCGGCAATCTTCATCCCCAGCCAGCGCGCACCGGCAATCCTGGCATCAGCGCGAGTATCGGCTTGACGCAAACGCGTGTCGATGTTGTTCGAGCCAATGGCACGCATCAATTTATTAAGCAGATAAAGCTCTTCCAGCGTCTGATGGGGGGACGCGAGTGCAGCGATAGACTCGGCACCGTGGGTGGCCTTGATGTCTTTCAAGCCGTGCGCGATAAAGTCCAGCGCCTGCGCCCATTCGACTTCCATCCACTGCCCGCCCTGCTTGATCATTGGCCGGGTGAGACGATCTTCCGAATTCAGGCCTTCATACGAGAAGCGATCTTTGTCCGAGAGCCAGCATTCATTAAGGGCGTCGTTCTCAAGCGGCAGCACGCGCATTACGCGATTTTGTTTTACCTGCACAATGAGATTGGAACCCATGCCATCGTGTGGTGACACCGATTTGCGGCGGGACAATTCCCAGCTGCGCGCGGTATAGCGAAATGGCTTGGAGGTGAGCGCCCCGACCGGACACAAGTCGATCATGTTGCCCGACAATTCGGAGTCAACTGTTTGCCCGACAAAGGCAAGGATTTCGGAATGCTCGCCGCGCCCAGCCTGCCCCAGCTCCATCACACCGGCGACTTCCTGACCGAAGCGCACACAGCGGGTGCAATGAATGCAGCGCGTCATATCGGTGGAAATCAACGGCCCCAGATTCTTGTTCACCACCACGCGTTTTTCTTCCTGATAACGCGACGCGGAGCCGCCATAGCCAACCGCTAAATCCTGTAACTGGCATTCACCGCCCTGATCGCAAATCGGGCAATCGAGCGGATGATTGATGAGCAAAAATTCCATCACACCTTTTTGCGCGGTCTTGGCGTATTCGGAGTCGGTCTGAACTTTCATGCCCTCAGTTGCGGGCGTCGCGCAGGCGGGTAAAGGCTTCGGCGCTTTTTCAACCTGCACCAGACACATGCGACAGTTCGCCGCAATCGACAATTTCTTGTGATAACAAAAATGCGGAATAAACGTGCCGATTTTATTGGCCGCTTCCATCACGGTCGCGCCGTTCTCCACTGAAACCGCTTTGCCGTCAATTTCCAGATTTACCATGATTACTCTGCCGCCATCGCGAGTGGTTCCGCTGCGTGTTGTGTCGAATAGCCACCGGGGCCGACCATGCAGCGTTTGTGCGCAACGTGATATTCGAATTCTTCACGGTAATTTTTTATGAACGCGCGCACCGGCATCGCAGCCGCATCGCCCAGCGCGCAAATCGTGCGACCCTGAATCTGATCAGCCAGATTAAGCAACAAATCCAGATCTTCCTGTCGACCCTGACCGTGTTCGATCCGATGAATGATGCGATACAGCCAGCCAGTGCCCTCACGGCACGGCGTACACTGGCCGCACGATTCTTCAAAATAAAAATACGCGAGCCGCTCGGCCGCTTTCACCATGCAGGTGTCTTCATCCATCACGATGACGGCACCTGAGCCGAGCATCGAGCCCGCCTTGGCAATCGAATCGTAATCCATATCGGTCGCCATCATCACGTCACCCGTGATGACAGGCATCGAGGAGCCGCCGGGGATGACGCCTTTTAATTTTTTGCCGCCGCGCATACCGCCCGCCATTTCGAGCAATTTGGCGAACGGTGTGCCGAGCTTGACCTCGTAGTTGCCGGGACGTACTACATTGCCCGAGACTGAAAAAAGTTTGGTGCCGCCGTTGTTTGGTTTGCCCAGATTCAGGAATGCCTCGCCGCCTTCGCGCATGATGTACGGGACAGCAGCGAATGTTTCGGTGTTGTTGATCGTCGTCGGTTTGCCGTAGAGACCGAAGCTTGCAGGGAATGGCGGCTTAAAGCGCGGCTGGCCTTTTTTGCCTTCGATGGATTCAAGCAAGGCAGTTTCTTCGCCGCAGATATACGCGCCGTAGCCGTGGAATGCGTGCAGCTGAAAACTGAACTCAGAGCCGAGGATTTTTTCGCCCAGATAACCTGCGGCGCGCGCTTCATCCAGCGCTTCTTCAAAGCGCTCGTAGTCCGCCCAAATTTCGCCGTGGATATAGTTGTAGCCGACTTGAACGCCCATCGCGTAGGCAGCGATGATCATGCCCTCGATAAGGACATGCGGGTTGTAGCGCATGATGTCGCGATCCTTGAACGTGCCGGGCTCGCCCTCGTCTGAATTGCAAACGAGATACTTCGGCCCCGGGAACGCACGCGGCATGAAGCTCCATTTCAATCCCGTCGGAAATCCCGCGCCACCGCGTCCACGCAAAGCCGATTTCTTGACTTCGGCGATGACGTCTTCCGGCTTCACGCCGGTCTGCAAAATTTTCCGCAACGCTGCATAACCTGCGCGCGATTCGTAATCTTTCAAGCGCCAGTTATTTCCGTCAAGCCCGGTGAGAATAATGGCATCTGGGCCGTAGTCGAGAGGCTTGGCGAATTCGGTCATCACTTCAACTCCTCTATCAGCGCGTCCAGTTTTTGGTTCGACATGAAGCTGCACATGCGCTTGTTGTTCACCAACAACACTGGGGCATCGCCGCACGCGCCCATGCATTCGCCTTCAACGAGCGTGAATCTGCCGTCGGAAGTCATTTCCTTCCAGTCGACGCCGAGTTTCTTTTTCAGATACTCAGCCGCGTCAACGCCCTCCGAAAGCGCGCAAGGCAGATTGGTGCAGACGGTGAGCTTGTATTTACCCATCGGCTTCAGGTTGTACATATTGTAAAACGTCGCCACTTCATACACCGCAATCGATGGCATGCCGAGGTAATGCGCCACCGCGTCCATTACTTCGTTTGATAGCCAGTTATGCTCGTCCTGCGCAATACCAAGCGCTGCCATTACGGCTGACTGCTTTTGGTCGGCAGGAAACTTTGCAACTTCGCGATCAATTTTTGCCTTCGATGCGTCGGACAATTGAGACAACACAGCTATTCGCCTTTCCAGTAATCGACGTTGTGGTCATATTGCGTCATGTGACGCAGTCGATCCGATCCAACACCACCAAACGCGCCGATTTTTCCTGAGTCTGGATACTCGCAAACCTCTGCAGCCAGCATGGTACTCACAGAAATATAGGCGAGCGGAGCGTTAGAATCATTGATGAGTTGATGCGCCGTTTCCGGCCCGCCCGTCGGACAGCAAATGAAATCGCCGGCGCGAACTTTGCGCGTCTCGCTGCCATAGCGCAGCGTGCCGTCACCTTTGACGATGAAAAACATTTCTTCCTCACCGCGATGGCTGTGGAACGGGCACGAACGCTTGCCCGGCTGCACCACGTCATACGAAAAACCGAGATCCTGCGCGCCAAGCAAAGGCCCGATGCGCACGGCGTCGCAAGAAAATTTTTCCCCTTGCTCGAAATGCTCGAGCTTGAGTTCATCAATATTCCGGACTCTGTCGTCGATGACGCTCATCGCTCATTCACCTGTCGATCTCCCCAAATACAATGTCCTGTGTGCCGATGATCGTCACCACGTCGGCGATCATGTGGCCGCGCGACATTTCGTCGAGTGCAGCCAAATGCGGGAATCCCGGCGCACGAATCTTCAAACGGTACGGTTTGTTGGCTCCGTCAGAAACCAGATAAATACCGAATTCACCCTTCGGATGTTCCACTGCGGCGTAGGCCTCACCGGCTGGGACATGGAAGCCTTCGGTGAAAAGTTTGAAATGATGAATCAACTCTTCCATGTTGGTCTTCATGTTCTCGCGCGAAGGCGGTGCGACTTTGTGGTCATCGCTGATGACGGGGCCGGGATTTTTGCGCAGCCACTCGACGCATTGCTTGATGATCTTGTTTGACTCGCGCATTTCCTGCACGCGCACCAGATAACGATCATACGAATCGCCATTGGTGCCGATAGGGATGTCAAAATCCATGCGGTCGTAGACTTCGTAGGGCTGCTTTTTGCGCAGATCCCACGCGATACCTGAGCTACGCAACATCGGGCCGGTGAATCCCAGATTCTGCGCACGCTCCGGCGTGACTACGCCGATACCGACCAATCGCTGTTTCCATATCCGGTTATCGGTGAGCAACGTTTCGTATTCATCGACGTAGGTCGGAAATCGTTTAGTGAAATCGTCGATGAAATCGAGTAGCGAGCCTTGCCGATTCTCGTTCATCTTGGCAATGGCTGCGGCATTGCGACCATGCGTCACGGTGTACTGCGGCATGCGCTCGGGCAGATCGCGATACACACCGCCGGGACGGTAATAGGCCGCGTGCATGCGTGCACCGGAGACCGCCTCGTAGGTATCCATCAAGTCTTCGCGCTCGCGGAAGGCGTAGAGAAAAACTGTCATCGCGCCCACGTCCAGCGCATGCGCGCCCAGCCACAGGAGGTGATTAAGGACGCGGGTAATCTCGTCAAACATCACGCGGATGTACTGGGCTCGCACCGGGACGGCAACACCCATCAATTTTTCAATCGCCATCACATAGGCGTGTTCGTTAACCATCATCGACACGTAGTCGAGACGATCCATGTACGGCAGATTCTGAATATAGGTGCGGGTCTCGGCGAGCTTTTCGGTCGCGCGATGCAGCAGGCCAATATGCGGGTCAGCTCGCTGAATCACCTCGCCATCCAGCTCCAACACCAAGCGCAACACGCCGTGTGCAGCCGGATGCTGGGGTCCAAAATTCATCGTGTAGTTTTTGATTTCAGCCACGATTATTTGCGCTCCGCGTAATGTTCTTCACGAATGACGCGCGGCACCACTTCACGAACCTCAATTGTCACCGGCTGATAGACCACGCGCTGTTGTTCCGGGTCGTAACGCATCTCGACATTGCCGGTCACCGGGAAATCTTTTCGGAACGGATGACCGACGAAACCATAGTCGGTAAGAATGCGGCGCAGATCCGGATGGCCGTTGAACACGATGCCGTAAAGGTCGAACGCCTCGCGCTCATACCAATTTGCCGCTGCCCAAATATCGTTTACCGAATCGATCATCGGAAAATCGTCGTCCGTGCAAAAACATCGCACGCGTAAGCGCCAGTTATGCTGGATCGACAGTAGCTGATAAACCAACGCGAACCGCGCGCCATCCCATGAATCCGCGAAATCTGCGTAATCCATGCCGGTGGCATCGATCAACTGACTGAACATGAACGATGGATCATCACGCAGGGCTATCATCACACTGGTCAGGTCAGCCGCTTTGATCTCGACGATCAGCGCATCGTGTTCAACAACGAGTTTCGCCGCGCGCATGCCCAGCACGGTCTCAACACTGGTCTTCAGTTTTTCGAGTTTGGGAGACATTTTTCTAGCGGGCAATCGTGTTGGTGCGCTTGATTTTGTTTTGCAGTTGAATCAGCCCGTAAAGCAATGCTTCTGCCGTCGGCGGACATCCGGGAACGTAAATGTCCACCGGTACGATGCGATCACAGCCACGCACCACCGAGTAGGAATAGTGGTAATAGCCGCCACCGTTGGCGCAAGAGCCCATCGAGATCACCCAGCGCGGCTCAGCCATCTGATCGTAGACCTTGCGCAGCGCCGGTGCCATTTTGTTACACAAGGTACCGGCGACGATCATCACATCCGACTGACGCGGGCTCGGACGAAACACAATGCCGAAGCGATCCAGATCGTAACGTGACGCACCCGCGTGCATCATCTCCACCGCGCAACAGGCGAGGCCAAAAGTCATTGGCCACATCGAGCCGGTGCGCGCCCAGTTCAGCACGCTGTCGAGCGACGTGGTGACGAACCCTTGTTGTGAAATACCGCCTTCAGGCATGGAATATTCTCAGGTTAGGTCGAAATTCGATGGCAATAAAAATAATTTGTTTCTCGGAGAATCGCGTCGCTATTCCCAATCCAGCGCACCCTTTTTCCACTCGTAAATAAAGCCAATCACGAGGATGCCCAGAAAAACCACCATGCCCCAGAAACCGAACCAACCGATCTCCTGCAACACAATCGCCCAGGGAAACATGAATGCGATCTCAAGATCGAACAAAATGAACAGAATTGCCACAAGGTAATAGCGCACGTCGAATTTCATGCGAGCATCTTCGAAGGCCTCGAAACCACATTCGTACGGGGAGAGTTTTTGCGGGTAAGGACGATCATTGCCCAGCAAAACAGTCAGCACTTTGGTGCCGATAAGCGGCAGCACACCGATGGCGGCGCCGACAAAAATGAAAATCAGGATGGGAAAATAATTCTCGAGCATTTAGCTTATTACCTAGTTGCCAATTTTCACCTACCCCCGGTGCAGCGGGGACAACCCCCGCGAACTGCATTTCAAGCAATGGTGCCGACGAAGAGACTCGAACTCTTACGCATTTCTGCACTGCCCCCTCAAGACAGCGTGTCTACCAATTCCACCACGACGGCATTATGCAAGCATAATTTTACTGCGGAATTACTTCGGAATTTGTTGCGGCGCAGGTTTTTGCGCATCCGTACTTGTCGGCGCACTGACCGGCGCGGGAGCAGGTGCAGGAATTGCTCCGGCAGCACCGTCTTTAACCGGTGCCGACTGCATTACACCACCACCCATTACGCCACTGGCCGACTTTGGCGCGTAAAAATAAGTGAGCCCCAAGCTCGTCACGAAGAAAAAGCCTGCACAGACTGCCGTTGAGCGCGACAAGAAATTCGCCGCACCGGACGAGCCGAATAAGCTACCCGCCGAGCCGGTACCAAACGCCGCACCCATATCAGCGCCCTTGCCGTGCTGCAACAGCACCAACACGACGATCGCAATCGCCAGCATCACGTGAATCGTCAAAATCGTATTTATCAACATGAAACTTCTTCCTTAATTTGCCGCAATTAAATCCATCCATTCAGAACACTTTGACTACAAAGCGTTCCAGATACCCAAAAATTCTTCCGCCACCAACGATGCGCCGCCGATCAATCCACCGTCGATATTCGGCATACCGAATAATTCAGGCGCATTGGATTTTTTCACGCTGCCACCATACAAAATCGGCAGATTGCCACCCACATCTCCGTCCAGCGTGCTTACCTTGCCTCGGAGAAACGCATGCACTTCTTCCGCCTGTTCAGGGCTGGCCGTCTTGCCTGTCCCGATTGCCCAGACTGGCTCGTAAGCCAAAATCGCTTTCGACAAACTGCTCACACCGTGCGTTGCAATGATTGCCTGTAGCTGCCTCCAGACAACTTCCTGCGTTTTGCCGCTCTCGCGCTCTGCCAACGATTCGCCGACGCAAAGTATCGGTGTGAGCGATGCCTTCAACGCCAGCCCAAACTTGATCGCCACAGCATCATCGGACTCACCAAAAATTGCCCGGCGCTCCGAATGCCCCACCAGCGTATAACGGCTGCCGAACTCCGCCACCATCGATGCAGCAACGTCGCCCGTATACGCGCCAGACTCGAAACGGCTAACGTCCTGCGAGCCCCAGCCGATGTTAGAGCCGTTAAGCGCCGCTTGTACCTGCGATAAGTAGGGTGCCGGAACGCAAACGCCACAGGCTTTGCCAGTCTTGGCGAGCACACTGGATTTCAAGGCGTTAAGCAAAGCCGCGTTGGACGCGAGGCCGCCGTTTAGCTTCCAATTACCGATAACAAAACGGTTGCGCACGCGACTTTTCCCGAGGAACAGCAAAGCACGCGATTATAGCGTGTAAGTGCAACCCCGGTAAACAGCAAATGTGCCCAAACGGGCAGTTATCGCTGCATATCCCGTCGAC
>JANMPY010000313.1:0-1652 GCA_031370095.1 Betaproteobacteria bacterium | reverse complement strand
CGCTCAATTCATATGCACGAGAGCGCCATCACTTCGCCTTCGCCACCATCGCACCAAAAAAAGTCGTCACGCCTTCACGACCCATCTTGCGCGCATCGGCAAGCTCGCCGCCATCGGTCTGATACGCCACACTCCCGTCTGCACGCAGCATCGCGACCGAGGGAATGCCTTTCTTGATGACGTTGCCGTATCGGGAGGCGACATCAACATTGCGATCAAACTTGCCAACATCAACTTTCACCACCACCAGCCGGTCATTCACCAACTTGGCGAGCTCGCCCTGGCGCATTTCGATGTCGAGCATTTTGCAGTCGCCGCACCAGTTGGCACCGAACACGATGAGCACGGATTTATTTTCGGCTTTGGCTGTTTTCAATGCGGCCTGAATTTGTTCCTTTGCGTTGGCCGTTTCGTCGTAGGGATTTTTGTCGTCGGCCCATGCGAGGTTGCACACAGCAATCAACGCCAGCAGCGCGAATAGTTTTTTCATTTTTTAATCCTCTTAAATTACGGTTTTAGCGCACGATACAAAAACGGCAGGCTGCGCTCCATCCGGTAGTCGACGCTTGAGTGGGTGTCGTCGAATTCTTCATAGGTGTGCTTGATTTTGGCCGCCGCGAGACGCTTCGATAAAATCCGCGCGCCGTAGTGAATATGGTATTGGTCACGCCACCCACAATCGATGAAAATTGCTTTCAGCGATTTCAGATTCGCGCGATGTTTGGTGACCAGCTCAACCGGATCGTGCTTCAGCCATTGTTTCCAGCGCTGCGCGATCAGCTCACCCGTTTCCAGATTGAACGGCAAGCGAAAACCCAGCGGCACTTTCGGGTCGGGATCGTAGCTCGCGGCCATCGCTATCATCATCAGCGCGTGGCCTTCTACGTCGGAGAGCTTTTCTTTTTTCCAAATGGTGTCGAGGAAATTTTTCACGCGACCATCATCCTTTCCCAGCGCAGCGCCCTTCTCTTCCTTGATAACGTTGATCGCGCCCGCTTCGCGTTTCACCTTGCGGTGTTTCATCAATTCGGTGAGCGTGTTCGGCCAATCGTGCATGTACACAAAATCAAAGTAGGCGTCACCCGAATGGCTGGCAATCGCACCCCAATACTTTGCGTATTGCATGCCGTGAATAACCGCGCCGTAGCCGCCGGAAGACTTGCCGAAACAGCCGCGATGGTCACGTGACGCGAGTGTGCGGAATTCGCGGTCAACGAAGGGAATCAATTCTTGGGTCAGGTAATCCGCGTAATTGCCGATGGCCGAAGAATTGATGTACTGGTTGCCGCCGAGCGCGGTGAAGCAATCCGGGAACACCAGAATCGTCGGCCCCATCTTGCCTTCGTGAATCAATCGCGCCGCGCGCTCGGGAATGTTTTCATCGAAATTGCGCCAGTTGGTGTGACTCATTCCCGAGCCGGTGAAGCCGACCAGATCATACAAAACCGGAAATCTTTTTCCACGTGAAATCGACAGCGCTTCATCGTATTGCGGCGGTAGCCAGACGGCGAGTTTGCGATGATGCGCATCACCAAGGGCGTTTCCCTTGAGTACTTGCGAAGTGTGTTCAAGAATAACGATGCGGCCTTGTGGCCACGCGGGACGTTTCAGCGCCATGTCGGTTTGCTCCAAAAATGTGCTGCGATGTGACG
>JANMPY010000286.1:0-4802 GCA_031370095.1 Betaproteobacteria bacterium | reverse complement strand
GTTGATTGAAGAATCCGAAACACTTCAATTAAAAACCGCCGTGGAAACGCTGGAGGCGCTAACGACAGCCTTGCCCGGACTCAACGTGGGCTTGGTGCATGGCCGCATGAAGTCGGTTGAGAAACAGGAAATCATGTCGCGGTTTTTAGCCAACGAAATTCAGCTACTCGTCGCCACCATCGTCATCGAAGTCGGCGTGGACGTGGCCAATGCGACGCTGATGGTGATCGAGCATGCCGAGCGCATGGGCTTGGCACAATTGCATCAATTGCGCGGACGTGTCGGACGCGGCGCCAAACACAGCACCTGCATCCTGCTCTACCAGAGCCCATTGGGAGAATTGGCGCGGGCGCGATTGAAAGTGATTTTCGAAACCACCGATGGCTTCGAAATTTCACGTCAGGATTTACTCATCCGCGGACCTGGCGAACACTTGGGCGCGCGCCAATCCGGCGCGCCGCTGTTGCGCTTTGCCGATATTGAACGCGACGTTGATTTGCTCGAAGCCGCGCGCGATGCGGCGACATGGATGCTGAAACACGCGCCGCAAAATGCCGAAACCCATCTCGCGCGCTGGCTGGGTTCGCGCCAGCATTATCTGAAAACATGAGAACGCTGCGATTGCTAAAACCTGGCGCATGGCGCGCTGCGCCGCCCGCGCACCCGCACCCCTTGCACGCGTGGCTGACCTCGCGCGGCTCGCTCACCTCGCGCATCAAGGCACGCGCAAAAAATTTCAATCTGATTCGGCTCAAACAATTGGCACAGCTGCCGAATATTGATGAACGCCGCGAGTTGGGGTTGCGTGACGGTGAATTGGCGATTGTCAGGGAAGTGCTGCTGCGTGATGATGAATGTGTGCTGGTGTTTGCCCACAGTGTCGCAGCACGGCGCGATCTGCGCGGTGCATGGCGTGGCCTGTCTCGGCTTGGCGCCAGACCGCTGGCAGAGATGTTGTTCAATGATCCGACGGTGGTGCGATTGCCGATGGAGTACCGGAAAATCGATGTGCGTCATCCCTTGTATCGGCGTGCGCAGCAAGTCGCGGCGTTTGCCACGGCGAATGTTTGGGTGCGTCGCAGCGTGTTCCTGAAACGTGGCCGACCACTTCTCGTCACAGAAGTATTTTTGACGATGATGGCGGGGACGGTGAAATGACGACCTCAATAAAAAGATTAAGACTAAGCACTGGCAAGGCATGCAGGCCGAAAACGGCTGAAAAAGCGCGTCAGCGCTTGAGTTTGTCCATGGAGAATTTCTCAAAATTAAAGCGTTTGTCTCCCCGGCGAAGGCCGGGGCCTAATTTTGTTTTTGTCATGCGAGCTGACGGCAATTGGATCCCGGCCTTCGCCGGGACGACATGGTTCCTAGAAATTTCCAATCCCATCGAGCACGCGCAGGGCTTAGTCGCGGCGAGCAAATAACCACATGCGCGAACGCCTCAAACACTATATTTCCCTCACACGCCTCAATCGCCCCATCGGCATTTTGTTGTTGCTGTGGCCGACGTTATGGGCGTTGTGGATCGCCTCCGAGGGCCGCCCCAACATAACGATTCTCGTCGTGTTCGTCATCGGCACAATCCTGATGCGCTCGGCAGGTTGCGCGATCAACGACTATGCGGATCGCGATTTCGATGCACACGTCAAGCGCACGGCCCAGCGCCCGCTGGCGGCGAAAAAAATATCCACCATCGAGGCCTTGATCGTCGCTGCTGTGCTGGCTCTGAGCGCATTATTGCTCGTGGTGATTTTCCTGAATCAGCTCACACTGTATTTGTCGTTCGCGGCATTTTTTCTTGCCGCGAGCTATCCCTTCACCAAACGTTTTTTCGTCATGCCGCAGGCTTATCTCGGCATCGCATTCGGCTTCGGCATTCCGATGGCGTTCGCCGCAGAGACCGGTGCGGTGCCGACGCTCGCGTGGTGGCTGTTGACGGCAAATATTTTCTGGACGATTGCCTACGACACCGAGTACGCGATGGTGGATCGCGACGACGACGTGAAGATCGGCATCAAGACCACCGCGTTGTTGTTCGGAAAATACGACGTGGCGATGGTGATGTTTTGCTATCTCGTCATGCTCGCCATTCTCACGGCCATCGGCAAAATGATCGGCCTGGGCTGGCCGTATTTTTTATCTCTCACCGCCGCATGTGGCATTGCCTTGTTTCACTACACACTCATCGCCAAACGTGGTCGCGAGCAATGCTTTAAGGCTTTTTTGCACAACAACTGGCTGGGCTTTGCGGTTTTTTGCGGGCTGATGTTTGACTACGCGTTACGGACCTAGTTGTAAAACTAAGCCCAAGCACCGGCGCGGCTGCCAGCCTGAAATGGTCTGAAAATGCCCGTCAAATGGCGATCTACAGCGTTTGATGCTCTTGAATTACCACCTGCGGTACCGGGCGTAAAATCATTTCACCTCCACGCGAAAGTCAGCTCATGTCCAGCACCGCAACCTACCTCGTCCCCGGCCTGCGCACCCCATTCTGCAAAGTTGACGGCCCGCTCAAAAATTTCAACGCGATTCAAATGTCAGTCCCGGTCGCGCAGGCAATGGCGAAAATCGCCAAGCCCGATCTCTTGATCTGGGGTACCGTGATTCCGGCTTTGGGCTATAGCAACATCGCGCGTGAAGTGCAGATCGATGCCAAGCTTGATGCGGCCACGCCGGCATTCGCAACAGTGATGGCGTGCTCGACTTCGATGGTCGGCGTGTTTGAGGCGGCGGGCATGTTGTCCGAACACGCGCCGCTGGCGATGGTCGGCGGCGTGGAAGCGATGAGTCAGGTGCAGATTGGATTGACGCAGGGATTATCCAACTGGCTGCGCAGCGTGATGCAGGCGCGCAGTGTCGGTGCGCGACTCGATGCGATTGCCGGGATTAAATTTGCGGACATCAAGCTCGATATTCCCAGCGTAAAAAATCGCGCCACCGGAAAAAGCATGGGCGAGCATTGCGAGGAAATGGCCAAGACGTGGAAAATTCCGCGTGCAGCGCAGGACAAAATCGCCTATGAGAGCCACGCCCGCGCAGTGAAAGCGATGGCGAATGGATTTTTCGATGATCTCGTTATCAATGTGAACGGCACCGCCAAGGACGGCATTCCGCGCGCAGATAGCACGCTCGAAAAACTGGCGACCTTGAAGCCCGCGTTTGATCGTAGCAGTGCTGGCACCATTACGGCGGGTAATGCCTCACCGCTGACAGACGGTGCGGCCGCCATATGGGTAGTCCAAGAGCAAGCACTGGCGCGGCTTCCGGGGCATCTGCCGCGCGTGAAATTGATCGACCATGAAATCGCCGGTGTGGATATTTTTCACGAAGGCCTGCTGATGGCACCCGCCTACGCGATCCCGCGCCTGCTCGCGCGCAACGGCTTAACGCTTAATGATATTGATCTCTGGGAAATTCACGAAGCCTTCGCCGCGCAGTTGCTTTGCAATGTCGCTGCGCTAGAAAGCGAAAACTTCCTGCGCGAAAAAGTCGGCGTGAATAATCCGCTCGGTAAATTTCCGTGGGAGCGTTTGAATCCCAATGGCGGCAGTGTTGCCATCGGCCATCCGTTCGGCGCGACGGGCGCGCGGATTTTGAGTCAGGCGACGAAGGAGTTGGCCACGATGGGAGCCGGGAAGAAAGCCATCGTGAGTATTTGTGCCGATGGGGGGCTGGGGACGGTGGCGTTGTTGGAGGGGGTGTAACCGTCCGCCGCGTTCTCACGCTAAAGTCGCAACCCATTCTGCGAAGCCTCAATCAGCTGCAGTAGCCGCTTCTGCCGCGTGACCTCCTGCTTCGCGCTGACGATCCGCCAGATCACCAACTTGCGGTAGCCCGGCGGCTGCGCTTCGAAAAAAGCCCACGCTTTTTTGTGCTTCCGGAAACGCGCTTCGGCGGCGGGCGGGAGCGCAGCACCGGACGCTTGCTCGTAGGCGTAGGTGCGCGATCTGGTTTCACGTCGATGTGCGAATGCTGCCATGCCAGCGGGCTGCATGCGACCTTGATTGATGAGGTCAGCGACGCGCGCGATGTTGATCGCACTCCATGTTGAGGTGGATTTGCGCGGCGTGAAGCGGATTTGATAAGCAATGTCGTCGATGCGCTTTCGCACACCGTCTATCCAGCCGACACACAGCGCCTCATCGACCGCTTCAGGCCAGGTGATGCTGGTGACGCCGCAACCTTTTTTGTGAAAGCCGACAATCAGCTCGGTTTCTTCCGCTGAATGTTGATTGAGCCAGGCGCGAAAATCGGCGGCGGTTGAGAAATAGCTTGCCACCAGGCTGCTGACGTTACGATTTGTACTTGACGCTGCAGCCATACGGCGCAGAGGTCGCAACGGTCACGCTTTTCCCTGCCTTCAATTCATCGAGCGCCGCCGCTACAAAATTCCTGGCACCTTTGATGTCTGCGATATTGGCCGAACGTTTGTCATCGATGCCACCCGCGTAAACGAGCGTGCCTTCTCGGTTGATGATGTACATATGCGGCGTGGTTCTGGCGCCATATGCCTTGCCGGTCGCACCGCTCTCGTCCATTAAGTACGCGGTGGGCGAAGCCTTGCTAGATTTCAGTATCGTGTTCACGACGTCGGGTTTTTTGTAATCCTGATGCGCGGGCTCGGTTGAGCTGACGGCCAGCCACACCACGCCGTCTTTCGTGTACTTTGATTGCAGGCCTTGCATGTTGGCCGACTCATAATGTTTCTTCACAAACGGGCATTCGGGGTTGTGCCATTCAAGCACCACGGTCTTGCCTTTGTAGTCGGCTAGGTTGACGGCTTTGCCGTTGGTGTCATTCAG
>JANMPY010000125.1:0-3901 GCA_031370095.1 Betaproteobacteria bacterium | reverse complement strand
GTCGACGGCACGTTTGGCCGTGGCGGACATTCACGCGCGATCCTCGAACGATTGGGGGCGAACGGGCGATTGATTGCGATTGATCGTGACCCGAAGGCGATTGAAGCGGGTGAATTATTGGCAACGCAGGACAAACGTTTTTCGCTGCATCACGCCGCGATGAGTGAACTAAGCGATGTGTTGAAACAGGCAGCGGGTGGAAAACAAAATGTAGTGGATGGAATGCTGGCGGATTTAGGCGTGTCATCGCCGCAGCTGGATGTGGAGGAACGCGGGTTCAGTTTTCGTTTCAACGGACCGCTCGACATGCGCATGGATACATCGCGTGGCGAGACTGTTGAAGAGTGGCTAAACCGCGCCGACGGACAAGAAATAGGGGAGGTCATCTGGCGCTATGGTGAAGAACGGTTTGCTAAGCAGATTGCAAGAGCGGTTGTTGCGGCAAGGGTCATCGGACGTATTCGGACGACGCGCGAGCTTGCCGAGCTCGTGGGTAAAACCGTCCGGACGCGCGAGCCGGGGCAGCACCCCGCGACCCGCACGTTTCAGGCTTTTCGGATTTTCATCAATCAAGAGCTTGAAGAAATAACGCAGGTATTGCCGCAGGCTGTTGACAGCTTGCGGACTGGAGGCAGGCTGGTGGTGATTGCGTTTCATTCTTTGGAAGACCGGATCGTCAAGCGTTTCATGCAAAACGCGGCGAAGGCGGATCACCTTCCTTCAAAATTGCCGATCCGCGCCAACGAAGTCAACGACGCGACGCTCGTCATCATCGGCAAGCCCGTGAAGCCGACCGACGTCGAAATTGCGGTCAATCCTCGCGCCCGTTCGGCCATCATGCGCATCGCGAAAAAACTGTGACCAGATTAAATACCCTGCTGCTGCTGGTGTTGATCGGCTGTGCGCTGTCGGTGGTGACGTCGCAACACAAGGCACGCAAATTTTTCATCGAGCTGCAAGCTGAGCAGGAATCGGAACGCAAACTCGATAGCGAATGGCGCGAATTGCAGATCGAATCGCAGACGCAGGGTGCGGGTCGACGCATCGAGCAAAAAGCCGCGCGCGAATTGAGCATGGCTCAGCCAGATGCAAAAAAAACCGTGATCGTGGTGTTGGACACGGCGGCGAAGGCGGACGTGAATGCCAACGCCAGCACCAACGCGGCCGGGAAAAAATAGCATGCGCCTGCCGTCAAATCGCATGGAGCCGAATCTGCGCCTGAAACTTGAAGGCTGGCGCTCGCGCATCGTGCTGCTGCTGTGTCTTGGTGGATTCGTGATTTTGTTTGGCCGCGCATTTTATTTGCAGGGCCTCAACAACGATTTCCTGCAAGCCAAAGGCGAGGCGCGTTTCGTGCGCGTCGTCGACATGCCCGCCTCGCGCGGCGCAGTGTTGGATCGTCACGGCAAAGCGCTGGCGATTTCCACACCGGTAGAATCGATCTGGGCGAGCCCGTTGGATGTTGAAGCCGATGCGTCGCAAATTAACAAGCTCGCTGCGACACTCGGCATGGATCGCAAACTGCTCGCCGCGCGCGTGGCCGATAGCAACAAAAATTTTGTCTGGCTAAAACGCCAGCTCTCGCCTGAGCAGGCGGCGCGGGTGATGGCGCTAAAAATTCCCGGCGTGTTTCAGCAGCGCGAATTCCGTCGCTACTATCCCTCGGGCGACGTCACCGCACACGTCATCGGTTTCACCGGATTGGACGATCAGGGTCAGGAAGGCATCGAGCTCGCGCAACAGGCCATGCTTTCCGGAGCCACAGGACAGAAGCGCGTGATCAAGGATCGCAAGGGCCGCATTGTCGAGGACATCGAGAATCTGAAAGCGCCGCGCGAAGGCAAGCCGCTGAAGCTATCAATCGATGAGCGCTTTCAAAATCTCGCCCATCGCGAATTGAAAGCCGCCGTGGAGGCCAACAAAGCCAAAGGCGGTGCGCTGGTGATGCTCGACGCCAAAACCGGCGAAATTTTGGCGCTGGTCAATCAGCCTGATTTCAATCCAAACAACCGCGAGAACGTGCAACTAAAGCAAATGCGCAATCGAAGCATCACCGATGTGTTCGAGCCGGGCTCAACGTTCAAGCCATTTGCCGTTTCGGCAGCGCTCGAAGCAGGCATCGTCAAGCCCGAGACTGTCATCACCACCGGCCCCGGCCTCACCATCGGTGCCAAAACCATTACCGATTTACCGCATCGCTCTGTGCAACTAAGTGTGGCCGAAATTATCCAGAAGTCGAGCAACATCGGCACCGCCAAGATCGCTTTGCAACTGCCGTCGGAGCGACTTTGGAATCTGTATAACGAGCTCGGCTTTGGCGTCGCGCCTAAAACCGGATTCCCCGGTGAAGCGACTGGTCGTTTGCGTGCGGTCAAAAACTGGAAACCGATTGAGCAGGCGACGATGGGCTATGGCTACGGCATATCAGTGAGCGCGATTCAATTGGCGCGTGCCTACACGATATTCACCAATGACGGTGTGTTGTTGCCGGTCACGTTTTTGAAGCGCGATGGCGACGTGATCGGCAAACAAATCATTTCGTCCAAGACCGCAAAAACGATGGCGCAAATGCTCGAAACCGTGACCCAGCAAGGCGGCACTGCGATGAAAGGCCGTGTGCCGGGATTTCGCGTGGCAGGCAAAACAGGCACGGCCGAGAAACTTGTCAATGGCCAGTACACCGAAAATTATTATCTTTCCTCGTTTGTCGGTTACGGCCCGGTGACGAACCCACGCTACATCATCGTGGTAACAATTGATGAGCCATCAGCGGGAAAACATTTTGGCGGCGATGTCTCCGCACCGGTTTTTTCCAATGTCATGTCGCAGGCGCTGCGCATGTCGGGTGTATCGCCGGACGCAGAAACAATGCGTGAAGCAAGTGCGCCTGCGGTGACCAGCGTGAAGGAGCGCGGTTGATGATGGCAGCGCCCACGACGCATTCACCAACCATTCTGGCACCGAGCTTCACGCCGATGGCGTTGGCAAATGCACTGGCGGCCTTGCCTGCGCAAATCGTTGACGTGACCGCCAACAGTCGCGAAGCCAAGCGTGGCGCGGCGTTTCTGGCTTATCGCGGCGCGGTACGCGATGGACGTGACTTCATTGTCGACGCCATTGCGCGTGGTGTTTCCGCAGTTTTGTACGACCCGGAAAACTTCACGTGGAACGACGACTGGAAAGTGCCCAGCCTCGCCGTGCCCGCGCTGAAAATTCACGCCAGCAAAATCGCCGGACACATCTACGGCAATCCATCCGACGCGCTATGGATGACCGGCGTGACCGGCACCAATGGAAAAACGTCCGTCGCACAATGGGTCGCGCAGGGTCTTGAGCGCGCAGGAAAAAAATCTGCCGTGCTTGGCACTATCGGTAACGGCATGGTGGGACACCTCGAATCATCGGAGACGACCACGCCCGACGCGGTCACCTTGCAACGCAGTTTGCGCGAATATTTGAAACAGGGTGCCGTCGCTTGTGCAATGGAAGTGTCCAGTCACGGTCTCATTCAGGGTCGCGTTGACGATATCAAATTCGACGTTGCGGTGTTCACCAATCTCACCCGCGATCATCTGGATTATCACGGCACGATGGAGAGCTACGGCGAAGCAAAGGCGAAGCTGTTTGACCAGCGCGGATTGAAACACGCGATCATCAATGCCGACGACGCGTTCGGTCAGCAAATAATTCAGCGCCTCGGTGCAAGTGGCAGCGCGCTCAATCTAATCCGCACCAGCACGCGGCAGAATGGGCAGCATGCTGATTTGGTGGCCGAGCAGTTGTCGGTTTCCGCAGCAGGTCTCGCGTTCGAGATCGGTGGCAGGTTTGGTCGCGCGAGCGTGGAGTCCGACATCCTCGGCGCGTTCAATGTGTCCAATCTGCTTTCAGTGATCGCCACGCT
>JANMPY010000236.1:0-3310 GCA_031370095.1 Betaproteobacteria bacterium | reverse complement strand
GCCGCCCGCATTTTTTGCTGCTAATCGCGCCACGTGTTTCAAGAAGAGATGTCTCGGACGTCAAAAAGAAAAACGCCCCTTGCGGGGCATTTTTCATTTTGGTGGCCTGAGGCGGAATCGAACCACCGACACAAGGATTTTCAGTCCTCTGCTCTACCGACTGAGCTACCAGGCCAAATTCTTAGGTATTGCGACTTACACTTTGATCAACAGTCCTCTGCTCTTGCACGGAAAGTCCTGCATGGCTTTCCGGTTCGCCGGGCGCAAAGCACGCTTTGCGAAACCCCCGCCAAACCCAACTGAGCTAACGACCCAAAACTAAACTGAGCTATTGACTCAATGAAGCCCTAAATTATAATGCGACCGGCATTTCCGGTCAAATCTTTGTCACGATTTGAACCAGCCAGACGGAGCTTCAATAAAAAATCCCGACCAGCGCCCCACACGACAAAGTCGCCAGCGTGCCCGCGATCAAACATTTGTAGCCGAGATCGATAATTTCCGAGCGGCGTTCCGGGCACATCGTACCCATGCCGCCAATGATGATGCCGAGTGAGGCGAAGTTGGCAAACCCGCATAGCGAGTAGATCATCATGACGCGACTGCGCTCGGAAAGCGCTGCCGGATCAAGCTTGGCCAAATCGAGATACGCGATAAATTCGTTCAACACCGTCTTGGTGCCCATCAAGCCACCGGCCGTTTGCGCCTCGCTCCATGGGATGCCCGTCAGCCATACGATAGGGGCCATCACCCAGCCAAAAATACCCTGCAAGGTAATCGCCTGACCGCCGACGCTTGGCAGGAAACCAAACAACTGATTGACGATGGCAATCAACGCGGTGAGCACGATCAACATCGCGATGATATTGATGTAAATGGAAACGCCCTCGACGGTGCCCTGCGTGATCGCGTCCATGGTGCTGGTGACGGGATTATCGCTGGCGATCTTGCCGTCGGTGACCTCGCCTTCGTGTGGCACCATCAACGCCGAAAAAGCAATCGCGGCCGGCGCGCTGATGAAAGACACGATGAGGATGTGGCCGATGGCGTCAGGAACCACCGCTTTCAAAATGATTCCGTACAACACCATCACGGTGCCCGCGATACCAGCCATGCCGCAACTCATCGTAATGAACAGCTCGCCTCGCGTGAGCCTGGCGATGTAGGGTTTGATGACCATCGGCGCTTCGACCGTGCCGAGAAAAACGTTTGCCGCTGTTGACACACCAACCGCGCCACCGACGCCAATCGTTTTACGCAGCACCCATGAAAACGCATTCACAATCGCCGGCAGAATCTTCCAGTAAAAAAGTAGTGAGGACAGCGCCGAGATGACGACCACGAGCGGTAACGCCTGCGTCGCCAATACGAACGCGCTTTTGCCGTCTTCGACCTTGAACGGTAAATCCGCGCCGCCGATGTAGCCGAACACAAACTTGGTGCCTTCGCGCGTGGCCGTGGCGAGCCCATTAAGGGTGTTGTTGAGTATCTCGCTCATTTCCCTGAACCACGGAAATTTGAACATCAACAAAAACAATATCACCTGAAGAATAATTGCGCCGATCACCGTGCGCCACATCACCACGCGGCGCTTTTCCGAGATCGCCCAGGCAAATGCGTACAGTACAAAAAATCCCACCAGACTTTGCAAGGCAAGCGCCATTATTTTTTTACTCCTCGATTTAATTGCACGTGGTGCGAGCGAGGAAACCCGAAAATTTCGCGCCGCTATTTACCGCGCTAGTATTACATGAGCGACTTAGCTGGTTGACGAAAATTGTTCACGTAAAATACCTCCCTCAATCATCGAGGCACCACCATGCAGCGCATTATTTCCATTCTCGTCATTGCTTTCCTCGCCACGTCCTGCGCGCAGGCACCCACGACCGTTACGTCTGCCAAAGCGCAGGAGAAAAGCGCCACAGTTGAGGTCAAAATTATCGCCTTCAATGATTTCCACGGCAATCTGAAAACGCCGAGTCTGCGCGTGGCAGTGCCGGACGCAACGCAATCGACCGGCATGCGTTTTGATCCTGCCGGTGGCATCGAGCAATTCAGCGCGGTGGTACAAAGCCTGAAGGCGAAGAATAAAAATTTCGCGGTGGTCTCGGCCGGCGACATGGTCGGTGCCACGCCGCTGCTATCGGCGTTTTTCAAAGACGAGCCGACGATAGAGGCGATGAATCTCGTTGGCGTTGATTTTCACGCGGTGGGTAATCACGAATTCGATTACGGCATCAAGCACTTAAAGCGTCTGCGCAACGGCGGCTGTGTGGAAAACAAAGACGGCATAGCCGATTGCGCGGGTCGCGTGCCATATGCGGGTGCGAAATTCGCGTTTCTTGCCGCCAACGTAATCGAAAATGCAACCGGCCAGCCATTGTTTCCGGCGGTCGGCGTGAAAGAATTCGACGGCATCAAAATTGGTTTCATCGGCCTCACTACCCGCACCACCCCCTCTATCGTTCGACCCGGCGGCACTGCGGGCTTAACGTTCAATGAAGAAGTGGCGACCGTGAACGCCATCGTGCCCACGCTCAAAACCCAGGGTGTCGAGGACATCGTGGTGGTGATGCACGAGGGCGGTGAACAATCCGGCAGCATCAACGAATGCGTTGATTTCAAAGGTCGCGGGCGCGAGATTGCCGGGCAGCTCGACCCTGCGGTGCGGTTGGTCGTGACCGCGCACACGCACCGTTACTACATCTGCGAGGTGGGTGACAAACTGGTCACCGCCGCCGGCAGCTACGGAACGCTGGTCACGGAAATTGACGTAGTGCTTGATCGCGCCACGCGCAGAATGATTGCCAGGAAGGCACGCAATATCATCGTTGATCCGAACGGTGCCAAAGACGCCGCGTTGACTGCGTTGATTGATCGCTACGCCGCGCTCGCCGCGCCGCTGGAGAATCGCGTGGTCGGCAAGCTCACGCGTGAGGTGAATTCGGTGCTCACACCTTCCGGCGAATCTACGCTCGGCAATTTAATTGCCGATGCACATTTGTTCGGTACTGCAGCACCCGATAAAGGCGGCGCGGTGATCGCGTTCAACAACCCCGGCAGCCTGCGCGCGCCGATCATCCCAGACGCCGATGGCGGGGTGAAATACGGTGAGCTATTCAAAGCGCAACCGTTTCAAAACGATCTCATCATCATGACCTTTACTGGCAAGCAATTAAAAAATTTGCTGGAGCAGCAATTCACCGCGAATGATCGTCAACGTCCGCTTGGCGTCTCGAAAGGATTCAGCTACACGTGGGATAACGCGAAGCCACGCGGCGAAAAAATTGTTCCCGGCTCGATAAAATTG
>JANMPY010000195.1:0-4198 GCA_031370095.1 Betaproteobacteria bacterium | reverse complement strand
GGCTGTCGGTGAATTCACCAGTGTCAGACCGCAAATAGGCGCTGGTAATGGCCATCGGCGCTTTGATGAGGAACCGAAAATTATCCGGCACTTGTGCCGCGTATCTCGCGTATTCGGCTTCATTGATGGGCGCATAAAAAGTGCGATCAATGCTGACGGTGCGCATCAGCGGGTGCCTGCCGTAAGCGACAAGTCCGTCGCGCGCCAATTGGGTCGCGCGGAATTCACCGTCATAGATCAAGCCATTCCAGCCGGGATACGACCACGAGGAAGTGCCCAGATGCAACGTCGCGGGTAATGCCTGGCCAAGCGTCAACAGTTCAGGTGACGCATTGATAGCAGCCACTTTCGCGGTCTTGCTGGATGGCGTTGCAGACGCACGCTTGGGCTTGGCTGTTTGCCTGGCCGGGTCGTCGCGTTTCTCTGGCTCTGGGAGTCCAAAGAAATCTGGCTGGGTTGACTCTGGTGGGGGCGTTGGCACTGAGGGCTGGCAATAACGATGAAAGTTAAATGTCTGATCGGGATACTATTGGAAAAACGTGAAGTGAAAATTTTTAGCAAAAAGGAAATATCGATGATGAAGAAAAACTGGCCGTCGCTATTGTGTCTGACGGCTTTGCTGTGCAGCGCCGCACATGCACAATGGAAGCCAGATACCGGGTTGATCATCAAAGGCAAATTGGTAACGATGAACGATGCGGGTGATGTATTGCCGAACGCGCAGGTGTGGCTCGCCAACGGCAAGATTATGGCCATCGCCAAAGCGGGCGAGTCGCTTCCGGAAGCCGCCAAAGATGCAGTCGTGATCGAAACCAAGGGAGTAATTTATCCCGGCATGATCGACCTGCACAATCATCCTGACTATGCGATCTATCCACTGCTGCCGATCACAAAAAAATATCAGGACCGCTACGAATGGCGCTGGTACGACAACGAGTACAACAAGCGCATCACGTTCCCGCAGGAGTTGATGACGCGCGCTTATTATTTTGATCTCGGTTTGGAAATCGGTCGCTATGGCGAGTACAAAGCGCTCGCAGGTGGCACGACTTCTATTCAGGGCGGCGGCGCGCTCAATCGCGGCTTGGCCGTTGGCAAATATGGAAAATATCAGGAGCTCCCCGGCGGCAGCCCGCCGCTGTTTGGAACCTCCGTGAGCATGGTGCATGCGCGCGAAGAATGTCTGGTGCGCAATATTGAATTCTCCGGCGTCGAACGTGTTGCGACCAGCCGCGTCGACATCGGCAACAGCGCAAAGGCGTGGGCCGAGATGCAGGCGGAAAAAGCAAAAGGGCCGCTGGTGATTCATTTGGCCGAGGGCGCGTCAGCGCGCATGGCGGGCGAATTCAACAGCATCAAGGACAGCGGTTTGCTCGGGCCGGAATTGATCGCGATTCACGGCGTGGGATTGACCGAGCCGCAATTGATCGAGATGGCAAAGGTTGGTGCAAAGCTGGTCTGGTCGCCGCTATCCAATTTCATGCTCTACGGAAAGACGGCGAACGTCGCTGCGGCCAAGCGTGCGAGCCTCTCGATCAGCTTGGCACCCGACTGGGCACCGTCCGGCAGCAAGTCGGTGCTGGGCGAATTGAAAGTCGCTGATCTGGTGAACAAACACGATTTGAAATTACTTTTTACCGATCGCGAATTGGTCGAAATGGTAACGAGAAATCCAGCGGCTGCGATGGATTGGAGCAAACGCCTGGGGCAAATCAGCGAAGGTTATCTGGCCGATGTGATCGTGGTCGATGATAAGAATGCCGACCCGTACCGCAACTTAATTACCGCGACTGAAGAAAATATCCAGATGGTCATCGTGCGCGGCGAGCCGCTTTATGGAGACGCGGCGCTGATGCAAGCGGCGCGCGGCGCGTTGAACGACGTGGAGACGACATCGACATTCAAGCATCGCAGCAAAAGCGCGCGTAACAAAATGATTGCACCAAATTGTGCGCGTACCGGGCTACCCGTGATGAGCGTTGCCGAGACGCGTGCGCGGCTGCAAGAGGCGCTCGGATTCAAGCCTGCGTACGTAGCCTCGAAAGTCTCGTTCGATCAGATGAGCAGGGATTTGCAGCGCTGCGAACTCGCCAGACCGAGCGACCCGGTAACGGCAGACGATGCGAAACGCATGCTGAAGTGCCGCTTCGGATTGCCGTTTGAAAAGACCACGGTGAGCGCGCTTACGACGAATGAAGACCCGCAGTTTTTTTCGCGGTTGATGAAGAATCGGAATTTGCCGAAGTATTTGCGGGAGTTGCCGGGGTATTACAAGAATTAGCGAACGACGCAGTTATCAGAAATGAGCGGACAGAATCACTGCGTGAATTCCGCGAACTCTGTTGATGAGGCGGTTTTACAGCCAAGGGATGCTGTACGATAAGGCGATAATTGTGCAGCAAAAAAACAACAAACTCTAGCACCGTCGCGCTTTCACAATCACTTATGTCCTGAAAGGCGCACCAATGCTAGCGTTTGCAAAATCCGCACGTCGCACAAGCACAGCCCACAACACAGTCTACTCAATGACCGACGAGTACTTCGAGAAGCCGATTCTCAATTCGCCGTAGATGTATGTAGCGCATGTCTGGGAGGATTGCGTTAAGGTGATCAATCATCTGGGGGATGAGGTGATGAAGGTGTTTAAGTTATAGTGATAATTCCAATGACAAAGTCCGCTCTGAAATTAAAGAATCCGCCAATTGTCGAGGCAGTTCTCGATTTCGATTGCGCTATGTCGCCAACGTTTGATTTGGCTGGCATGGAAAGCGCGTTTCGAGAGAGCTTTCGGGATCATTACCCTATATTCAAAAAACAAATGCACCAAGGTTTTCAGTTTGAAGCAAAAATAGATGAGGTTCCAAAACTAACGACGAGCCAAGGCCTACAGGCTCTTCAGGTTTTACACGAAGATCAAAAGCAGATAGTGCAATTTCGTGCACAAGGCTTTTCTTTTAACCGGCTGACTCCATATTCAAGTCTTGATGTCTACTTGCCCGAGATAGAGCTCGCATGGAAAGTATTTGTAAAACTTGCAGTTCCTATCCAAATTCGGCAAATACGATTGCGATATATCAATCGATTGCTCTTGCCATTGAGTGATGGAAATCTGGACTTGGATCACTACTTCGTTGGTGGACCAAAGCTGCCAGATGAGGAACATTTAATGTTTGTTGGATTTCTAAATCAGCATTCGGCAATTGAAAAAGAAACGGGCAACCGCGTTAACATCGTACTTGCAGCGCAGCCACCTGAAAATGATAAGCTTCCCGTAATACTTGATATTGCCGCACAGAGTGATGCAACGTGTGAAGTCAATGACTGGAATAGCATGGTGCAAACGGTTCAATCGCTTCGTAACCTTAAAAATTCGATATTTGAAAAGACACTTACTACACTATGCTTAAACCTATTCCAGCCTTTGTAGGCGGATTTGTCCCTATTGCAATGCTTGCTTTGTTACCGAGCACTGCGGCATCGTCTGAGGCTCGCGCTCTACAGCGATCGGCTATTCAAGTCGTCGATTCTTTTGAACGTTCGGAAGCGTTATTTGGTGTCAAAGCGGTAGCGATTACCGAACTTTGGAATATGGCAAACGAGTGTGCCAACGCTGACTGGGATGGAAATGGAGCAAACCCAGTCAAAAAAGCGACAGTCTTCAATGCGGTTGCATTTGTCCGGGCGTTGCCTGAGCGAATGATATTGCCGGAATTTTCGCCCGAGCCTGACGGTTCGATTTCGCTGGACTGGATTATCTCGCGTACCCGCGTATTTTCGATTAGCGTTAGCCCACGGGATCGCTTGGCGTATGCGTGGCTGGATGGTTCTGATCGCGGCCATGGTGTCGCGACGTATGATCGCAACATGATTCCTCAGCGTATTCTTGATGGCATCGATGAGGTCGTGGCGCATGGAATCGATACGCTCGGATCCGCCAGAATCCATTGCCGATAGCGAGCACCTTGCGCGCTTTCTAACTTCTTCTAGTCAGTACAATACGAAGGGCGTTTAGCCTTCCGCATTTCTACCCAATCCCGACGATCAAAGTACGTCTGTATTCCGGCATGGCGGAGAGCCCGAATCCGAACTCTGGCAAATTGGTGTCGAATACGCGGTCGGGACGCGAACGCTCTATGGCGCGGCAATTATTGTTGCAGAAGTGGCGCGGAGCGAGAAGTTGACAGTGACAACCGATGAA
>JANMPY010000186.1:0-2003 GCA_031370095.1 Betaproteobacteria bacterium | reverse complement strand
GGTGTAGAACTTCAGCACCGTTGCGGCCGCCGCACTGAAGGTGCTGTGGCCGGATACATATTCTGCGAACGGCGGCGTCACGATACCTGATGCCTGATAAGGCCGCCAGTTTGCACCCGGAATCATTTGCGTGCCGAGGTTCGGGCCGGCCCATGCGCGAACATTGCGGTTGGCGAACAGGAAACGGATCGATGACACAGGGCGGATGTAATCGTATTGCCGCTTGATTCCCCAGGACCACACGCTGGCATCGAGCAAGGCACTGTTCATCGCGAAAAACATTTTTGCGTCGTCATCGATGCTGTGGTTATCGCGCGTCGAGACAAAAGTAGCGAACAGTCCCCAGTGGCCAGGTGGCAATTCGGAATTCGGGCCGTCAGCCCAATACTCGGCGATGGCCTTGCCATAGTCGGTCAGGCTCGCGCTATAAGACAGCACCTCTTCGGCTTGCTCAAGGTAATCGTCGCTTCCAAATTGTGCAGGCTGCTTCACGCTATATTGCTGAATCGATTTCAGCGCGAACGGTGTCACTTTGCCCCAGAACGGCGCGATGAATTTCTGTGTGTTGCCGTTGACGATCAGCGGCTGCCAGCGATTGGGGTCGTTGAGTTGCGTGGCGGTGTTTACTGGTTGATAGTTGGTGTAATCGCTGTAGGCACCGACGTTCAGATCGCCAAGCTGGTTCGAGCCGTCGGTGTGCCGGAAATCAAGAACTGCTTTGCAGGCCACATTGCCAATGCCCGCAGGGGTGGCCGTATCGGTCGTGTTGTTGGTTGGGTTGTAGCCTTTGGAAATGAAAAATGCATCCAATACCGGCTTTTGAGTTGGGAAAAGATCGACTGCGGCGCGATAGGCTGCATAACTGATCGCCTCGGTCTTGTTTGCGTCGGTACGTTCGGCGACGGGTCGCCGCAGCGTTTTGCCAAGTTGTGTGCCCTTCGCCTTGCCATCATATGCGACCCAGGCTTCGTACATGCAGGTGTGCGCCACAGCAAGTGAACGCGCCACGATCGGCGGACCCGGGTGGGTGATGCGTATAGCTTGCAGCATTTGACCGCTCCACTCGGTGACGATGGTTGTGGCGTGTGCGGACGCACTGGCGCAGACGGCGGCGGCAATCGCTGCGGAAAGGATGAGACCCTTGCGTTGAACTGGTTGCCGAAAATTCACTGCTGGTTCTCCTGATTGGTTGAAACGAAAAAGTACCCAGACTG
This sequence comes from Betaproteobacteria bacterium, assembly GCA_031370095.1. GTDB lineage: Bacteria > Pseudomonadota > Gammaproteobacteria > Burkholderiales > Usitatibacteraceae > UKL13-2. The sequence continues at coordinate 789 of JANMPY010000186.1, read as the reverse complement.
TAGCTACGCGCCAATTTGGGTGCAATCCCTCAATCAGGGTAACGCGATCACGCTCGATCTTGATCGCAGCTGCTTTGCTATTACTTGCTACCGCGCGAAGCGCGCTTCAGCGGCAATGACGTCCATCACCACCTCCGCCAGGTTCACCGGAGTCGACCGGTCATCGAGTTCAACCACCACCAGATAACCCTGGTCGTTTCCACCAACGGTGAAGGCCTTGGCGAGCGCTAGTTGATCGCTGTGAATGAGCCTGCCGTCGGACTTCGACCAATATTCCATCGCCACCAGACAGCCCGCCGACGGCGTGCCGGGATAGTAGGCATTATTGCGGTAGTACTCGGGATTGATGGTGGTGCCGTGCAGCAGCATGTCGTCGCGACCCGCGAGTCCGGCAAGCCACGCTTCCTTGAACGGGAAATAATTGCGCCAGGACGGCGGCAGAAAACTTTCGTAGCGTGCCTCGCTCCAATCGCCTTCCACGCTGGCGTGTTCATACTCGGCCACAGTCGCTTCTTTCGGAATCTTTGCGTGCAGATATGGCGTGGGGCCGATCCATTTATTGGTGGCGGTGCCTGCACCCACGATGGTGAACAGTCCCTGCGGTGTGTTGCCGTTGGTAATGGTGCCGGGCAGATTGCTCAAGGCAAGCGCGAGATGCGCGATGTTGAAATAGCCGCCGTCGGCGCTGCGCACGAAGCGGCCATCGCTCGCGCGCACCATCGCCAGGCCAACACGGGTGCGGTCGTGGCGCTGGAAACTGAATATCACCGGAAGCCCTGGCCGTAACGG
>JANMPY010000170.1:0-1524 GCA_031370095.1 Betaproteobacteria bacterium | reverse complement strand
ACAGCGACGCACTTCCGTTTCCAGCCGCCTTTGCGTCGCTTCCCGCTTCGAGCAGCAGTACCGTGCGCCCGGACTCGGCCAGTCGCGCCGCGACCGTACCGCCACCGGCACCGGAACCAACCACGATGTATTCATAGCTGTTCATAATTGCGCGTCGGGTCGGTCGCTTAAAAAGTCTTCAGAAATGCGATGAGCGCGCGCTTGTCATCGTCGCTTAAGCCGATGCCAGCTTTGGCATAAGAGGTGCCGAAATAGTGTCCGCGATTGACGACGAAATCGGGACACTTATTGAGCTTCAACAACGGTTCGACCAAATTCCCGAATACTTTCTTTGCCTCATCGTCGCTCGCGTCTTTTGGCAATTTCTTTAGATCTTGCTTTAACTTCAATAGCAGTTGGAGCACGTTCTTGTCGTGTTCAATACGTTCGACCAGATCGGTACTCTCTGAGCGCACGTTGAGGTTGGCAAGCAGATTTATCGGCGTGCCTTTGGGAATCGGGCCGATCTCGATGCCGTCCTCACCGAAAATTGCCGGTAGCAGGCGCTGCTGGATTGAGGTCATCCCCTGCAAGAATTCTGGAAGGTAGCCGCTTGGAACACGCAGATACGTCTGCGTCGTGGTGCGATCAATCACGCCGGGAACCTTGTCACCTAGTACCGAATCCTGTTCGCGTTTTTCCGGCCATAATAATTTTTCAATCGCGTCGTCAAATGACTGCATGCGCGCTTCAACCGATGGCGAGGAGTTGAATTTGCCGAGGCTGTTATTCAGAAAAAACGGTGCCGTCGACCACACGCTGATCAACGACGCCGGACGCGTATAGCCGCGTCCACCGGCGGGCATATCGTATTGCCTCGGCTCGCCGGTGATGGGGTGGTGGACGGTAATCTTGCCTACCGACGGCAAGTCTTTATAAGTCTGCGAAGAAAAATTGTCCCAGATATTGTTGCGGATCGCGTTGGTCGCAAGCGGACTGCACGCATTGGTTTGCAGCAGCGTGACCGGCACACGCATCTCGGCCGATAGATAGTTGCCATCAAGAAAATCCTTGGCCAGAACGATGTCACGCATCTTTTTCTTGAAGTCGTCGGTTTTAGTCCAGTCCCAGTACTTGTTGAAGCACGTCAGGTAGTTGGCACCTGAGCATCCGCCAGGATCCAGACCTGGTGCGGCCTCCGGGAGTTTGCTCGAATGGCAGCGTGCGCAGGTTTCGGCGAAAACCACTTTGCCGCGATCAAGCGTTAACTTGTCGGCTGAAAGATATTTTTGACCGCCTGGTGCATCAGCGAGCTTGTGTGGCGCGGTGCTCTTCAAAAAAAATAGCGCCATGTTGACTGTCTGTTGCTCGGTGGCTTGCTAGTAAAGAGAATTTTTCCGCGCTGTCGCGATCTCGATGGGCGTGATCTGTTTACCGCCAATCAGCGGATTAAAATGCAGCAGCCATTCTTCGCTGAACAATCCGATATTGAGATAGACGCGATTCAACGCACCCAATGCGCCCACCGAGTCTGATCCATCCTTG
>JANMPY010000145.1:0-34151 GCA_031370095.1 Betaproteobacteria bacterium | reverse complement strand
GCGTTATAGACAAAGCGCGCAACAATCTAATCATCTCTTTACTTCTCCCACCCCATGCCGTTGGACGTTCACACACGAGCACATTGCTCAGAACGGACAACCACCAGATTCTTGGCGACCATAGCGCGTTGGACCCACCCCATCCCATCCCGAACAGGACCGTGAAACGACGTTGCGCCGATGATAGTGCGGTCATACCCGTGCGAAAGTAGGTCATCGCCAAGACCCAATAAAAGCAAAAGCCCAACTCTCAATAGAGTTGGGCTTTTGCCTTTGGGAACACCAAAACGTTCAAGCGCGAAAGTCAAGAGGCCTGTTCAGTGCCTGACCATGCTGAAAAGTATTGACTCAACAAAATTATTGCATTAGGATTAGCTAATATTACTACTTTCTAATTAAAAGACATGCGACTTTTGCATGCAGTTAGCTGGGGGAAGAGCGCATGGCCGCAGTTGAGCGGAAGTCCAAGATGGTCGGGCGAATCAAGCGAGCCCCAGAGGATTTTTTGAAACGCGAGCAACTTGCCGAAATGACAAGTGGTCGCCGAGAATTCCTGCGTGGTGCCTTTACCCTTGCCGCCAGTAGTGCAGCTATGCTGACAACGGTGCACGGACGAGCCGAAAATGGTGGCGACGCTAATATCTTGGAATTACCCGCTCATTCAAAAGGCTTGGGTCAACCCGTTGCGGCGGCTGGCTATGGGCTGCCGTCCAAGTACGAGACTAATTTGCAGCGCCGTGAAAGCCCGGGTTTGACACGGGTGTCAGCAGCATCGGTTTCGTTTACGCCATTGCAAAATCTGTTCGGCATCATCACACCGAATGGTTTGCATTTTGAGCGGCATCATCAGGGCTGGTGGGACATTGATCCGTCGAAGCATCGATTGATGATCAATGGACTGGTAAAAAATCCATCGGTATTCACAATGGACGAGCTGATGCGGCTGCCCGCAGTATCGCGCATTCATTTCATTGAGTGCGGTGCAAATACCGGCATGGAGTGGGGCAATGTCGCCGTGCCGACGGTGCAATACACCCATGGCATGCTGAGTTGCTGTGAGTTTACCGGCGTGCTGCTCTCGACCTTGCTTGACATGGCAGGCTTCGATAAAAAAAACGGTAAGTACATTCTTGCCGAAGGTGCGGATGGCTCTTCAATGACCCGCACCATCGCTATCGATCGGGCGCTGGATGACTGCATGGTTGCGTATGCCATGAACGGCGAAATGTTGCGTCCTGAAAATGGCTATCCACTGCGCATGGTCGCACCTGGCATTCAGGGCGTGTCCTGGGTGAAATGGCTGCGGCGTATCGAAGTCGGTGATCAGCCGTGGGGCACTAAGGACGAAGAGATTCACTACATCGATCTGATGCCCGATGGGCGGCATCGTCAGTACACATCGATTCAGGAGTGCAAATCGGTTATTACTACTCCGTCCGGCGGGCAGACGCTGCTCGACAAGGGCTATTACAACGTGACCGGTCTGGCGTGGTCAGGGCGTGGCAAAGTGAAACGTGTCGATGTCAGTTTTGACGGCGGTCGCAATTGGCAAACGGCGCGGCTGGAAAACCCGATTCAGTCGAAGAGTCTCACGCGATTCAATATCGGCTGGACGTGGGACGGCAGCCCGGCGCTTTTGCAAAGCCGAGCCATTGATGAGACCGGCTACGTGCAGCCAAAAATAAATCAGCTTCGCGCGGTGCGCGGCACCCGCTCGATTTATCACAACAACGCGATTCAATCGTGGAAGCTGGCCGCGTCCGGTGAGGTGAGCAATGTGCAGGTGTACTAAATTATTGCTGGTGTTCACACTCTGCGTCTCGACATTTTCAAGCGCCGAAAGCAAATTTCCCGGCGTCGGGCGCGCAGCGACTGCGGCGGAAATCGCCGCTTGGGACATCGATGTTCGTCCCGATTTGAAAGGTTTGCCAAAGGGTAGCGGTTCGGTCAGCAAGGGTCAGGAAATTTGGGAAGCAAAATGCGCGTCGTGTCACGGCACCTTCGGCGAATCCAATGAAGTGTTCACGCCGATCATCGGTGGCACCACCGCGGCCGACATCAAGTCCGGTCGCGTGAAAGCGTTGCTTGAGCCGGTCGCTCGTACCACATTCATGAAGGTCTCATCGATCTCGACGCTGTGGGATTACATCAATCGCGCCATGCCGTGGAACGCGCCAAAATCGCTCAGCACTGACGAGGTGTATGCGGTGCTGGCTTACATGTTGAATCTTGCAGACATCGTGTCAGCCGATTTTGTGCTCAACGAGAAATCGATGCACGACGTGCAGGAACGATTACCTAATCGCAACGGCAAGATGAAGTACGACGGGCTTTGGAACCTGCGCGGCAAAGGTGACGTGCAGAACATCGCCTGCATGAAAGACTGCAAGATCGACATCGGCATTGCCTCGGCGTTACCTGAGTTTGCGCAAAACACACACGGCAATCTTGCAGAGCAGCAGCGTGGGGTGCGTTCTGTGCGCGGCGCGGAAATCGCCAAGCCAGAGAACGCAATGGCGCTGGTGATCGCCACAAAAAGTAACTGCATGGCTTGTCATGACATTGATAAGAAGCGCGTTGGCCCAAGCTATAGGGAAATTGCCGCTAGGTACAGCGGCGACGCAGGCGCAGAATTTAAGCTGTCGGAGAAGGTAAAAAAAGGCGGCGGCGGCGTGTGGGGCGCGATCCCGATGCCGGCCAATGCAATCAATGATGACGATCTGCGCGCGGTGGTGAAATGGGTGCTCACCGGTGCGCCGGATTAGGAACGCGTTTGCGGTATAGTCGGCAGTGAAAATAGCGTACGTATTTTATGAATTTCAGGAGACAAAAATGAATCAAACACGTAGAGATCTGCTCAATGCTACCGGCGGGTTTACTGTCATGGCACTGGCCACATCGGTCGGCATGTTCAATTCCACCAGCGCACATGCCGAGGAATGGAACAAGGCCGCGTTCGACACTAAGAATCTGCAAGACACCGTCAAGGCTTTCGGCGGCGCAGCGGCGATCGAAAGCAAGGATATCGCAATCACCTCGCCCGATATTGCGGAGAACGGTGCAGTGGTGCCGGTATCGGTCACGAGCAAACTCGGCAAGACCGAGTCCATCGCCATTCTGGTGGAAAAAAATCCGAACGCGTTGTCGGGATCGTTTGATATTCCCGCTGGCACCGAGCCCTTTGTTTCCACGCGCGTGAAAATGGGTCAGACCTCGAACGTGTATGCGCTGGTGAAAGCGGACGGCAAATATTTTTACGCCACCAAGGAAATCAAGGTGACCTTGGGTGGATGTGGCGGATGAAATTGTTTTTGGCGTTGCCGAACACGATTTCATTTCTAAAAAACTAAGGAGATTCACATGGCAGACCCAATGAAAATTCGCGCCAGCATGATGGGCGACAAAGTGGTGGTGAAAGTTTTGATGGCGCACGAAATGGAAACCGGTCAACGCAAAGACTCGGCAGGCAAAGCTATACCGGCATGGTTCATCCAAAACGTGACCGCGACGCATAACGGTAAGACGGTATTGTCTGCGCAATGGGGACCGGCCGTGTCCAAGAATCCGTTTCTGGAGTTCCGTTTCTCCGGCGGCAAGGCAGGAGAAAAAGTGGTCGTCACCTGGACCGATAACAAGGGTGACAAGCGTAGCGACGAAGCAACCATTTCCTGATTGGAGCCCCACATGAACCTGCTTTCGACAATGACCCGGGCGCTGTTGGTGTTTGTAGCAGCAACCGCGATCTCATTCGCCCATGCTGCGGCCAAAGACGATCCGATCAAAATCGTTTACCACTTCGACTCGGGGTTCGAACAGGCAACCAAGGGACTGCGCAATGTCAAAAATCACCTTGATGTCGATCCGACAACCAAAATTGTGGTGGTCGCGCATGCGCAGGGCGTGCAGTTTTTACTCGATGGCGCGGTCAACGCGACCGGCAATCCATTCAACATTCCGGTTGAAGAGCTGGCCGCGCGCGGGGTTGAATTTCGCGTCTGCGAAATAACGCTGAAATCAAACAAGATCGATCCAAAAAAATTGCTGCCGCAAACCAAGTTGGTGCCCTCTGGTGTGGTGGAAATCGGTCGGCTGCAAGCCAAAGAAGGCTTTGTATATCTGAAGCCGTAGCACACGATTGAGTAGCGACAGCCACACCACAAAAGATGCGACAACAGATAAAACGATATTGGCGTGTTCACGTTTCAGGAGGAATGAAATGCAATATTTCAAACGAACAGTTTGCGGCGCGGTAGCCATCGCGGCGTCATTGGCCGGTACGCTGCTTTCATCGGCGTCGTCTGCGCAAAATAGCAGCGGTGACGCGACGGTCAAAGAAATCGAAAAATATCGACAGGCTCTCGGCGATGGCAATCCGGCCGAACTGTGGGAGGCGCGCGGTGAAGGTTTGTGGAAGAAAAAACGCGGGCCTAAGAATGCATCATTTGAGCAATGCGATATCGGTCTAGGCCCCGGCAAAGTCAAGGGTGCTTACGCGGTGCTGCCAAAGTATTTTGCCGACACCGACAAGGTCGAGGATCTTGAATCGCGTCTAGTCACCTGCATGGTGATGCTGCAAGGAATCAGTTATGACGCTGCCCGAAAAAATCCTTTCGGCAGCCCGGAGCAAAAGTCCGACATGGAAGCGTTGGTCGCCTACATTACGGTTGAATCGCGCGGCCTGAAGATGAATATTTCCGGCAACCACCCGAAAGAAAAGGAAGCGTACGACATCGGCAAGGCAATGTTTTTTCATCGTGGCGGGCCGCATGATTTTGGTTGTGTCACCTGTCACGGTGCGGATAACCAGCGCATCCGCTTGCAGGATTTGCCAAATCTGACCAAGAAAGAAGCGGCGCAGCGTGCATACACATCGTGGCCTGCGTATCGCGTATCGCAGGGCGAGGTGCGATCATTTCAGTGGCGATTGTTCGATTGTTTCAGGCAACAGCGTTTCCCGGAACTCGAATTTACATCGCAGGGCTCCATCGCGCTGACGACCTATCTGGCGAAAAATGCCAACGGTGGCGTACTGTCCGCGCCGTCGATCAAACGCTAAGGAGCGACAATGAAAATGACTCAACTCGCTTCGCTCGCTGGCGCAGGTTTTGTGGCCTTTACGGTGACCGTAGTCAGCGCGCAGCCCATTAAGCCCACGCAAGCCGAGATCGTCATGAAGGCGTCGTTCAAGGATCGCGGTCAGGCAAAAGTGGATCGCCTTAATCAGGATGAAACCCAACGCCTGTGCTCGCAGTATCCGCAAAAGCTGCCGGCGGAAGCAGCTAAAAAAATCATGGCGCTCAACACGAAATCGTTGAAATATCCAGCCGATGGAAAGCTGCTCGGCGACTGGAAAGAAGGCGAAAAAATTGCCCAGTCGGGTGTCGGCAAACAGTTCAGCGACAATCCGGCCAATCCTTCAGGCGGAAATTGCTACGCCTGCCATCAACTGACGAAGGAGGAAATTTCCTACGGCAATATCGGCCCCAGCCTTTATAACTACGGCAAGTTACGCGGAAATTCCGAGGCGATCCAGAAATACACGTTTGGAAAAATCTATAACGCCGATGCGTATTCGGCGTGCAGCAACATGCCACGCTTCGGCCATAGCGGCATTTTGACCGAGCAGCAAATCAAGCATGTGACGGCGCTGTTGCTCGATCCAAATTCGCCAGTGAATAAATAAGTTGAAATGCGCGGTGCGTCCGGGTCGCGTCAATAACATCAGAAATTGCCTATGAAGAGCCGCGTCGCGACTGCCATTGCAGCAAATGTGTTGGGATTTTTGTTGTCCAATTCTTTGTCCGTATCTGCTGCCGATGCAACAACGTTTACGGTCAAGCAGCTCACGATGGAAACCGCATTGAAAGCCGCGCAAGCAGCCATCAACAAATGCCGCAAGGATGGCTTTCAGACGGCAGTCGCCGTCGTTGATCGCGCAGGTATCGTGCAAGTCGTGTTGCGTGACCGCTACGCTGGTGCGCACACGCCTGACACGGCTACCGGCAAGGCGTGGACGGCGGCGAGCTTCAAGCAGTCGACCAGTTCGCTCGCCGTCGAAACTCAAGCCGGAAAACCGATGAGCGGGATTCGCCAATTGCCACGCGTCGTGGCAGCGGGTGGTGGCGTGCCGATTGAAGCAGGCGGCAATTTGCTGGGTGCAATTGGCGTATCGGGCGCGCCAGGTGGTGATGCCGACGACGCTTGTGCGAACGCAGGCATCAAAGCAATCGCTGACGATATCGAATTCTGACGGGCGGACAAAATGTCAAACATGGGCCGCCGTGAATTCCTGCATCTGCTCGCCGTCGCGAGTGCCGGCGGATTCGCACTCAATGATCGCGATGGTCGCGCCGCTACCGGCAATGCCAGCGCGATTTACGATGTGCCGCGTTTCGGCAATGTGCATTTTTTACACATGACCGACTGCCACGCGCAGTTGCAGCCGATTTATTTCCGCGAGCCTAACGTCAACCTGGGTATCGCGGGATCTGCGGGTCAGGCACCACATTTGGTTGGCGAAAAATTGTTGAAACATTTCGGCATCAAGCCCGGTAGCGCCGAAGCGCATGCGTTCACCTATCTTGATTTCGACAAGGCAGCAGCCAAATACGGCAAGGTAGGCGGCTTCGCGCATTTAGCCACGTTGGTGAAGCAACTCAAGGCCGCACGCCCCGGTGCATTGCTGCTCGACGGCGGTGACACCTGGCAGGGCTCGGCGACGGCGTTGTGGACCAAGGGCCAGGACATGGTCGACGCCGCGCTCGAACTTGGCGTAAACGTCATGACCGGCCATTGGGAATTCACGCTGGGCGACAAACGCGTCAAGGAAATTATCGACAAGGATTTCAAGGGCAAGATTGAGTTCATCGCGCAAAATATCCAAACTATTGATTTTAGCGACCCGGTATTTCCGCCGTACGTGATGAAGGAAATGAACGGCGTACCGGTCGCGATCATCGGGCAGGCGTTCCCGTACACGCCGATTGCCAATCCGCGTTACTTCACGCCGGAGTGGAGCTTCGGCATCAAGGAAGCGGAGATGCAAAAAACCGTCGATGAGGTACGTGGCAAGGGTGCTGTGCTGGTGGTGCTGCTCTCGCACAACGGCATGGATGTTGACTTGAAGCTCGCCTCGCGTGTGACTGGCATCGACGCCATTCTCGGTGGCCATACCCACGACGGCGTGCCCGCGCCGACCATTGTGAAAAACAGCAAAGGCCAGACGCTGGTGACTAACGCTGGTTCAAATGGAAAATTCCTCGGTGTGCTTGATTTCGACGTAAAAAACGGCAAGATCGCTGGCTACAAATATCGCCTGCTGCCGATTTTCGCGAACCTGTTGCCGGCCGATAAAAGTATGGACGCGTTGATCACCAAAATGCGCGCGCCATTTGAGGCGAGGCTTGCCGAGAAACTCGCTGTTACCGAGGGGCTGCTGTATCGGCGCGGCAATTTCAATGGCACGTTTGATCAATTGATTCTTGATGGCTTGATGGAAGTGAAGGGCGCGGAAATGGCGTTTTCACCGGGCTTTCGATGGGGCACGTCGCTGTTGCCGGGGGCAGCGATCACCATGGAGCATCTGATGGATCAGACCGCAATTACCTACCCGAGCACAACGGTTAACGAGCTTACCGGCGAGACGATCAAGACGATTCTCGAAGATGTGGCCGACAATTTGTTTAATCCCGATCCGTATTATCAGCAGGGCGGCGATATGGTGCGCGTCGGCGGCCTTGCGTACACGTGTGACCCCAATGGCAAGATGGGCGGACGCATCAGCAACATGATGCTCAAAGGCAAACCACTCGAGGCGAGCAAGAAATATAAAGTCGCGGGTTGGGCACCGGTTGCTGAGGGCGCGACGGGCGAGCCGATCTGGGATTTGATGGCAACTTATTTGCGCGACAAGAAAATCATCCGGCCGAAAAAACTGAACCTTCCAGAATTGATCGGCATGAAGGGCAACGCGGGGATCGCATGATCGCGTGGCGCAATGCCTGCCTCGCGCTGCTGGTGTCGATTGCAGGATGGTCGAGTACTGTCAGCGCGACTGCGGATGTTCCCGTGCTCACGCCGCAGAAAATTGCACGCGACGTTTATATGGTGCAAGGCAAAGCGGGCGTCGCCTCACAAGAAAATCGCGGTTTTAATTCCAACGCCGGTTTTGTCGTGACCCGCGATGGCGTCGTCGTCATTGATGCACTCGGCACGCCCGCGCTGGGGCAGGGGTTGGTGAATGCGATCCGGAAAATTACCGACAAACCAATCCGCACGGTCATCGTTACGCATTATCACGCGGATCATTTTTACGGTCTGCAGGCATTCAAACAAGTTGGTGCGCAAGTATGGGCGCAAGCCGCAGCGCGCGAATATCTTGATGGCGGCGAAGGTGCCGCGCGATTAGCCCAGCGCCGCCAGGATCTCGCCCCGTGGGTCAATGAGAAGACACGATTGGTCGCGCCGGACATTTGGCTGGACGGCAACACCGCATTCAAATTAGGCGACACAAACTTTGAGATCGTTCATCTCGGGCCCGCGCATTCACCTGAAGATGTCATCGTGATTGTTCGTGAGGCTAGTGTGATATTTACCGGTGACATCATATTTGCCGGCAGAATTCCGTTTGTCGGCGAGGCCGACAGTAAAAGCTGGTTGCAGACATTTTCGACGTTGCTAAAGTTGCGGCCAAAAATCCTGGTCACCGGGCATGGCACGCCATCGCTTCGGCCGGAAACGGACCTTGCGCTGACGCGCGATTACCTCATCTATCTGCGTGAGGCCATGGGCCGGGCGGTGAATGACTTTGTTTCGTTTGAAGACGCATATGCACAGACAGACTGGAGCCGCTTCGCCAAACTGCCCGCGTTCGAAGCCGCCAATCGCATCAACGCGTACGGTACTTATTTGCTGATGGAAAAAGAATTGTTGGCGAAAAAATGAATGTCGTATCAACAAAAACAAATTTACGACGCTTGATCGGGGCCGCGGCAATCGCTGCAATGTTGCTGACAAATTTGCCGACGCGTGCCGCCGAAACGTCATTGCCCACCGCCCGCGACCTCGCTGTAGAGGCGCAAGCGGCGCGGCAATCTGGCATGCCGTTAATCGTGTTGGTGAGTTTGACGGGATGTCCGCATTGCGAGCTGGTGCGGCGTTCGCACCTGTTGCCGTTGCAGCGCGATGGGTCGGTGATGCCCAAGCCAGTGATCCGTCAAGTGGAAATAAACGGTCGGGAGATGCTGCGGGATTTCAGCGGCACGCAAATCAGCCACGCAGAATTCGTGCAGCGCTATAACATCAAACTTGCGCCGGTGGTGTTTTTCTTTGATGCGAAAGGAGAGCAACTCGCGACGCCGCTGGTGGGCACAATGCTGCCAGATTTTTATGGAGCATATTTCAATACAGCGCTCAGCGAAGCCAAATCAAAACTTCGCGGAATCAAGGTGCCGGTGCGTTGATCGACGTGGCTTGGCTAATGTTGCCCACCAAGCGTGCAAAACAAAAAAACTACGCGCCAGGTTTGCGGCCAGGACTTTTCGGCGGAACGTATCCGGCGACGCGGCAGAGCATGCCTTCGACTTTCTTGCCCCCATCGAAACGCGTAAAGCTGCACTTGGAAATCTCACCCTGCGCCGAAAGCTCGCCAATCAAATTGCGAACTTTCACCAACGGCATTCCGGTTGCAGCTGCAATCTCGGAGTCGAGACGCTGGCCGTTTTTCTTGAGGTATTGCATGATTTCGTTCATCGGAATTGCTCCAAAGTAAGAAGAAAAATCGACAGGCCGCCGACCAAAGCGCACCCTGAAAATGAAAAAGCCCACTTAGAAAGCGGGCTAAGTCATTGAATTGTTGGCTCCCCGACCTGGATTCGAACCAGGGACCTGCGGATTAACAGTCCGTCGCTCTACCGGCTGAGCTATCAGGGAAACGCCGTTTCGGTGTAACCCCGAACGAGCTGCGTAGTTTACCCGTTTTCGCCCCATTCGGTCAACGCCAAAGCAGCTTTTTCGATCAAGGTGTGCCGGGAGGATAATATAGCCAATTAGCTATCGATAGACACGATCATGCACGCGACGTTCCAATTATTTGTTGCAATTTTTGCCTGCGCAACCGTGTTGGCCACAGCAGCATTGGCTGCGACCGACGAAAAAAGCGCACCGCAGGAACACGCAAAAAAACTGATTACCGAGGCCAAATGTGAGGCCTGCCACATCGCCAAAGTCGGCGGCGATGGCAGCGCCATTTACCTGCGCAAAGACCGGCGGGTAACGACGAAAAGCAAACTGTTGCCGCAAGTGGCGCGCTGTAACAGCGAATTGAGTCTCGGCCTATTCCCCGACGATGAAGCCGCAATCGCTGCGTATTTGAACGCCACGCATTACAAATTCAAAGATTGAATTTCTGTCTGGTCGCGATGCGGCGCAGACGAAGCACTAGCACCGGCGCGGCTTCCAGGCATAAAATGGCTGGAGACGCGCGCTGGTGCTTGACTATAGTGTCGGAAATTTCTAAAAACCTTGTCGTACCGGCGTAGGCGTCAAGGCACGCCTTGACTCCAAGTTTTATAAATACCGGATACTGCTGGCAACCTTGGATCCCGGCCTACGCCGGGAAGACAATTTTGAGGTTTTTAGAAGCCCCATGTCGGATACTAAGCGCATGCATGATACGGGCTGACGCAACGCTCGTGCTACACTGTTGCATTAACGAAACCACGCGCCGCTGTCTTTTTTTGCTAATGCCTATTATTCCGTCCCGTCGCACAACACAATCCAGCCGTTCGCTTCGCGCGCGACTGATGGCGTTGTTGTTGCTCGTCGCGCAACTGACCTCGCTTTTGATCGTGCCATTGCACGCGGTCGCACACGCGCAGGCAGCACATGCGCCAGCGGCGGTGGTGTCGGGCAGCAGCGCGTTGAGCATCTTGTCGGGTCTGTTCGGGCACGAGCAGGGTCTGGGCTGCGACGAGTGGAGTGCGGCGTTTTCGCTCGATAGTCATTCTGGATGCGGTGCCGCGGCGCTTGCTGCGACTCTGCCATCTGCAGCCGATATTTTCGGCGTTCTTCCCACTGCGCCGCCCGCAGTTTCCTTCGGGCATTTTCTTGCCCGCGCGCCGCCGCACAACTAAAGCACTGTTTGTCGTTGGCGGGTTTCGCGCATCGTTGCGCGATGCCCTTCTTATGTGCTTTTGTGATCGGAAATTTCATGTTTTCCAAAATCCGCTTTTCCGCGCTGACGCCTGCGCTGCTGATTGCCGTCGGTGCTTCGGCGCAATCCATCAACGGTGCGACTGCTGCGGCAATGCAAGAACCCAAAAAGCTGGAAGAAATTGTTGTCACCGGCAATCCACTCAAAGACGCCGATTTGGTGAGTCCCGTTTCAGTATTGGCGGGGCCGGCGTTGGTGTTGAAGCGCGGCACCACGCTCGGCGAAACGCTCGACGGACTGCCTGGCGTGTCGAGTTCTTTTTTCGGCCCGAACGCGGGACGCCCGGTGATTCGCGGACTCGATGGTGATCGCGTTCGGGTATTGAGCAACGCGAGTGCATCGTTCGATGCATCAAGCGTAAGTCCCGACCACAATCCTTCGGTTGATCCGCTCGTGATCGAGCGCGTCGAAGTGCTGCGTGGGCCTGCGGCGCTGCTATACGGCGGCACCGCGATCGGCGGTGTGGTCAACGTGATCGACAACCGTATTCCGCGCACGGCCGTCAAGGGCGTTGGTGGTGCGGTCGAGGCGCGTTTCGGCGGCGCAGAAAAAGAGCGCGGCACTTCGGCGCTGCTCGAAGGTGGCGACGGTCAATTCGCCTTGCACGCCGACGGATTTCAGCGCGACACGGCTAACTATAAAGTGCCCGCGTCGGCGGGTCTTGGAAATCATATTTTCAATTCCGCCAGCGAAAGTAAAGGCGGCGCGATTGGCGGCTCGTTCACTTTTGATCGCGGCTATGCCGGGTTTTCGCAATCCGAATATCGCACCATCTACGGCACCGTTGCCGAAGCCACAGTCACGATCAACATGAAGCAGACACGTACCGGCTTTGAAGGCGAGATCAACAAGTTAAACGGCATCATCGACAGCGTTAACGTTCGCGGCGGCGTCACGGATTACCAGCATATTGAGTTCGACGGCGGCGTTGCCGGCACGAAATTTATCAATAAGGGCGATGACCTGCGCGTTGAAATTCAGCACGCGAAATTCGGTCTGGTCTCCGGCGTGATCGGTGTGCAAGCTGAAAATTTCAAATTCGCCGCGCTTGGCGACGAGGCTTTCGTGCCGCAAACCAAGACCCGCAACCGGGCGATATTTGCCTATGAAGAAATCGCGATGGACGGCTTGAAACTTTCGTTCGCCGCGCGCGCCGAAAAAAATCGCGTGCAATCTGACGGCGAGGGTGATTCCGGTATCGCACGATTTGGTGCTCCAACTGAAAAAACATTTAACGTCAACGGCCTCTCGGCTGGCGTGTTGCTCAAGCTTGACGCGGTCACCAGCATCACCGGCAATATTGCCCACAGCCAGCGCGGCCCGGCGTTCTACGAACTTTACGCGGACGGGCCGCATCTTGCCACCGCCGCATACGAAGTCGGCGACGCGAATATTACCCGCGAAAAATCGACTGCGCTCGATCTCGGCATGCAGTGGAAGTGGGGCGCATCCGGCAAATCCTCAGCGCGCGTCGGCGTGTTTAGCAACCGCTTTGATAACTTCATCGCGCTGCGTCGCACCGGCGTGGATCGCGATGCAGAAGGCAATATCGGCGTGACCGATTGCGGTGATGGTACCTCCAAAGAATCGAGCTGCACAGCGCGCGTCCTGCCCGAATTTCGCTATCAAGGCGTGAAGGCACGTCTCAGCGGATTTGAAGCCGAGGCCAAGCTGCGCTTGATCGAGCAGCCTTATACGTTTGACCTGGAACTGAAGGCAGATCTCACGCGCGCGCAGGATCTGACCAACACCGAGCCCTTGCCGCGCATTGCGCCGTTGCGTTTGAACACCGCGGGCGTGTTTGCGACCGGGCCGTGGATGCTGCGCGCTGAAATTGTTTACGCCGCAAAACAAAATCGCATTCCGGTGCTTGATGCGTTCGGCATCTCCGAAAGCTACACCATGGTTAACGCCGTAATTTCGTATACCGCAAAATTGTCGAATGCGTCTGCGCTGTTTTTTCTGAAGGCAAATAACATCGGTGATCGTCTTGCGTTCAATGCGTCGTCCATCGATACGATTCGCGGACTGGCACCGCTGCCGGGGCGCGGCATCAAGGCAGGCGTGCAGCTTAGTTTCTAGGTCTGTTGTGCGCCAAACCCTATCATTGGCGCGGCGTTCCAGGCATTTATAGCCTGCATACCGCGCCAGTGCTGGTTTTACGCTCCCCAATTTTTCGGGAAGTTCCCGTTCCAAAAACATATTTTTGCGCGTCGTTTGGCGGCAGGTTTTAGCAAGCTCGCCTGCTAAAATCACACTATGCCTATCCTTACTTTCCCCAATAGTCCGTACAAACTCAATCAGCCTTTCGCACCGGCGGGCGATCAGCCGCAGGCGATTGCCAAACTTGTCGAAGGCATTAATGACGGCCTCGCGTTTCAGACGTTGCTCGGTGTGACCGGCTCGGGCAAAACGTTCACGATGGCAAACGTCATCGCGCAGCTTGGCAGACCGGCGCTGGTGATGGCGCCAAATAAAACCCTGGCGGCGCAGCTCTATGCGGAGATGAAGGAATTTTTCCCCGAGAACGCGGTGGAGTATTTCGTTTCCTACTACGATTACTATCAGCCCGAAGCGTACGTGCCGTCGCGCGATTTATTTATCGAAAAAGATTCCGCGATCAACGAACATATCGAGCAGATGCGTCTGTCGGCGACCAAGTCGCTGCTGGAAAGATCGGATGCGATCATCGTGGCCACGGTATCGTGCATTTATGGTATCGGCGACCCGGCAGATTACTATGCGATGCGCATGATCGTGCGCACCGGCGACAAGGTTTCGCCACAGGACATGATTCGGCAGTTGATCGCGATGCAATACGCGCGTTCCGAAATTGATTTCAGGCGCGGCACGTTTCGTGTGCGTGGTGATTCGATTGATGTTTATCCTGCGGAAAGTGCCGACGCGGCGCTGCGGATTTCGATGTTCGATAACGAGGTCGATGCACTGACGCTGTTCGATCCGCTGACGGGCCACAACATTCAAAAGCTGCCGCGCTTCACGGTCTATGCCAAGAGCCATTACGTGACGCCGCGCAGCACCGTGCTGAACGCGCTGGAGGGCATCAAAACCGAGCTGCGTGAGCGCATCGAATTTTTCACCAGTGAAAATAAATTACTGGAAGCGCAGCGCATCCAGCAGCGCACCACGTTTGATTTGGAGATGCTCAACGAAATCGGCTTTTGCAAAGGCATCGAAAATTATTCGCGGCACATGAGTGGCCGCAAAGCCGGTGAGCCACCGCCGACGCTGGTGGATTATTTGCCGAAGAATGCATTGATGGTCATCGACGAGTCTCACGTCACCGTCACGCAGGTGGGCGGCATGTATAAGGGCGATCGCGCGCGCAAGGAAAATCTGGTCGACTATGGGTTTCGTTTGCCATCGGCGATGGATAATCGTCCGCTGCGCTTCGACGAATTTGAGTCGATGATGCGACAAACCGTTTTTGTCTCGGCCACACCGGCCGACTACGAAGCCGCACACACCGGGCAGGTGGTCGAGCAACTGGTGCGACCGACCGGCCTGGTCGATCCGATTTTGATTGTGCGTCCCGCGTCCACGCAGGTTGACGATTTATTGTCTGAAGTAAATAAACGCGTGGTCAATCAGGAACGTGTGCTGGTCACCACGCTCACCAAGCGCATGGCCGAGGATTTGACCGATTACTTGGCTGAAAATGGCATCAAGGTGCGCTACCTGCATTCGGATATTGATACGGTGGAGCGGGTGCAAATCATTCGCGATTTGCGCGCGGGATTGTTCGATGTGCTGGTCGGTATCAATCTGTTGCGCGAAGGATTGGATATTCCGGAAGTTTCGCTGGTGGCGATTCTGGACGCCGATAAAGAGGGTTTTTTGCGCAGCACGCGATCATTGATTCAAACCATTGGTCGTGCCGCGCGTCACATCAACGGTACAGCGATCCTCTACGCCGACAAGGAAACCAATTCGATGCAAAATGCAATCGGCGAAACCAATCGTCGTCGCGCCAAACAGATTGCGTTCAATACCGCCAACGGCATCGTGCCTAGATCTGTGTCGAAAGGCATCAAGGACATGATCGACGGCGTTTATGATCTGGATGATCGGCGTGCCGGCATGGCGACCGAGAAAAAAGCGGCGCAGGATCGCAAGCGTTACGATGTGTTGTCAGAAAAACAGCTTGAGACAACGATCAAGCGATTGGAACGCGAGATGATGGATGCGGCGCGAAATCTGGAATTTGAGAAAGCGGCGCAGACGCGCGATGAACTTAGAGCGCTACGCAATAAACTATTGATCGTCGGTGGTGGCGATTCCACTGCCGCTTAATGCTGCTGGTGCGGTGGTACATTCTGTTTGCGACCCAAACGAGAAAGCCGCAATGTCGACTGGCTACACCTCCTTCCCCCGCTATATGGGGGAAGGTCGGGATGGGGGCGTCGCTGCAAATGGCGCGTCGAATTTAGCATCGCCCCCATCCCCGTTGCCCCCTCGCTTCGCTCTCCCCCCGTGGCCGGGGGAAGGAGCAGATTGGTGATCATGGTAATAAGTTGCATTAAATACGAAGCACCACACCTGTATCAGTTCAATCGTTAACGAGTAGGCAATGAAAGTACTGTTCGTTTGCATGGGAAATATTTGCCGCTCTCCAACAGCGGAGGCGATATTTCGCAAGCTGGCCGGCGAGAGCGGGCTGTCTGATTATCTCGAAATCGATTCGGCCGGCACGCACGGCTTTCATGCGGGTCGTCCACCTGATCCGCGCAGCATTGCGCACGCCGCACGGCGCGGCTTCGATCTCACCGCGTTGCGATCGAGGGAGGTCGTTGCCAGTGATTTCGAGCGCTTCGATCACGTCATTGCCATGGATGAAGAAAACGTGCGGCATCTGCAAGCGTTTTGCCCCAATCGGCTTTCCAAAAAAATTACGCTTCTTCTCGACTATGCTCGCGATGGAAAATATCGTGAAGTCCCCGATCCATATCAAGGCAAAGCAAAAGATTTTGAGTTGGCGCTTGACCTGATTGAGCAGGGTTGTCGAGGGCTGGTTGATCATTTGCTTGAAGAGCGTCGCATGATCGCCATGAAACGCAATCGTTCGCCGTACAAGCAATAGCATGTTCGAAGGTTCGCTTTCCCTCGTCGCCTACGTCAAGATTTTTGTCGCCATGATCGTCATCGTCAATCCACTCGGCATCATGCCGGTATTCGTGGCGATGACGGTTTCACACACCGATGTCGAACGCAAAAACATCGCGAGAATCGCCGCGCAAACGGTCGCTGCCGTGTTGTTGGTCTCCGCTGTTTTTGGCGAACGCATTCTCGACATGTTTGGCATATCGATCGCCAGTTTCAAAGTGGCCGGCGCGATTCTCATCATGCTGAACGCGATGTCGATGATGCAGGCGATACCGGCGCGTGACAAACAAACGCCGGAAGAAGCGGAGGAAGCTGAATTCAAAGCCAGCATCGCCGTCGTTCCGCTGGGTATTCCGCTATTGGCTGGGCCCGGCGCAATGTCGACCATCATCATTTATGCGAGCGAGAAAAAAGTGGTGTGGCATTTGCTCGCTGTGTGTGCGACTGCCGTTGGCGTCGCGCTGGTGACGTTCCTTGCGATGCGGATCGCGTCGCGTGTGGGACGACGAATGAGCACGACCACGCTCAATGTCGCGACGCGGATTATGGGTTTGCTGCTCGCGGCGCTGGCGGTGGAGATTTTTGCCGGCGGCATTGTCGAGCTAATTCCCGCGTTGGGGAAACCTGATGTGTTCCGTTATGGGCAGTAGATCCGCAACATGAACAGACCACGAGCGCAATTCGTGTTCAGTCGATTTTATTGCGTAGAACGCCATTCAGAGCGCTTGGCGAGGCAAAAATGGCTGGAGAGCCTCGCCAGTGCTAGAGATTGACAATTTTACGCGCGTTTGACTTCGCTCATCAACGCCATCAGATTGTTTTCCGTGTCTCGGAAAAACGCCATCCACAAATCGTGATCGGGCATGGGCGCGATGAGGGCTGGTTTCTGTTCGAACACCAGACCCTTGGCGGTCATCGTCTGGCAGCTTGCGGCAATGTCAGCGACGCGAAAATAAATGATTGAAGAAGGATGGTCGAATTGTGGGTCGCGCGCGATTTCCAGCAGCAGGCGAACGCCGCCGCAATCGAAAAAAGTCATGTGCGGACCAGCATCGAAAAGATGCCGCAGACCCAGCATGTCCCGATAAAACGCCTTGGCTCGTGAAATATCCTTAACGTTGATGGCAAGCTGGCCGATGTTCTGGATTGACATTTTTACCTCCTCAAAAACCACCGGTTGCAAGCCAGGCATCCACTTGATCCAGGCGATCATTACCCCAAAACGGTTCGCCATCGACGATGATGAATGGCGAGCCGAAAACACCGATTGCCAATGCGGCATCGATTTCATTTTTCAGACGGTTCTTGATGACGGGATCGGCGATGGCCGCGAGTACGGCGGCGTGATCTTCGCCGAGTGAGGCGGCGATATCGGCAATTTTTTCAGCGGACGAAATATCGATGCCCTGACCAAAATAATTGTCGTAACACGCTTGGGCAAATTGTTGCGCTTTGACGGTATCGCGATCCGCCAGCCAGTAAAAAGCGCGTGCCGCATTTTGCGTGCCGATGGGAAACGCAGCCGGTTGGATATATTGAATTTTCAGCAGCCGTGCCGTGCGCAGAAAATCGCGCACCGAGTACGGGCCCTTCAACGGCACGCTGACCAACGGCGCGGTGCCTGCCGCTTTGAACATCGGTCCCAGCAGCACAGGCCGCCACGTGACATCGCGCTGATGACGTGCGGCCAGCGCGTTGATCCGCGTCGAGGCCAGATAGCCATACGGTGAAGAAAAATCAAAGTAAAAATCGATGGCTGACTTGGCGCTTGACATGATGGCTCCAATGGTATTTGGATCAATTGGCGTGAGCACCAATCATAGCTGAATGCGCGGTTTCAGCGGCACCAAAAAAATCCCCGTTCAATTTGATATTGAACGGGGATTAATTTGTACGCTGACAGCAGGCCCTGCGGTTTTGCCGAAAGCGTGTCTGAAACGACGCTGCTTAAATCGCGCTTTTGTCTTCGCCTTCGTGGCTGTTGACATGCTTGGTCTCGACAAACTGCAATGGCTCGCTGGCGGTCGCGCGAGGCGCGCGGGGACGCGGCGTGCGACGACGTGGTGCGACTTCCTCGGCAGGCGTGGCAAATGCCACGGATGAGGCTGCTGTCGCGACCGTCTCGATAAATACCAAGGGCTCACTCGCTGCTTCGTCGCGATTGCGGCGGCGCGCTGGACGCGGCGTTGAGCGCGTTGATGTTGTGTCGTCGATTTGGTCTACGGCTGCGGCCTCGGGGGCCCGTGTGGCGTTGATTGACGTTGCGGGTTCCGTTGATAGCAATGCGGCCATCGGCGGGATGGATGTTGCAGCAGGCTGCTGCACTGGGGCGTGCAACGGTTGCACATATTCCTGCGCTGCAAAAACGGCTTCGGGCGCATGAACAATCGCGTCCTGAGGTTGCATCAATGCGGCTGGTGCTGTCTCAGTCGCAACGTGCGCTGTCGCGTGTTGCTCAGTCGACGCGAAGCTTTGCGCCTGCATCGTGTGAGCATTGGCAGCGGTGTTTTCTATCCCCGGCAGCGCTGGCGTGCCATTCTGCTCGACACGCGGCTCGCGACCCTCGCGATTGCTGTCACGACCACCACGACCACCGCGTCCACGACGGCGACGTCCGCGGCCTTCGCCTTCTTCGCCTGACTCTACCGGCTTGGCCTCAAGTGCTGCTCTCGGTTGCTGCTGCTGACGCGGCTTTTGGGCTTGTGGGGCAAGCTCCGGGCCGCCGATGGTTGGCGCTACGTTGTCAACGGGCTTATCGACGCGCGGCTCGCGACCTTCTGCGGATCGATTGCGATCATTACGCTCACCACGATCCGCGCGTTCAGCACGCGGGCCGCGTTCCTGACCTTGCGCGCCGCCTTGTCCTGGCGGACGATCCTTGCGCTCGCCACGATCATTGCGTTTGCGTTCACCATCACGTCCATCACGCCGCGCACGATCCCCGCCACGGCCATCGCGGCTTTCGCGCGGTGGTCTTGCGGGCGTCGTTGCGGGCGCGGCGGGCTTTGGCTCAGGGCTTGGTTCTGAACTGAATAAACTGGCGAAGCGTTTCCACAACGAAGGTTTTAATTCGCTCGGCGGCATCAAAGCCGGGGTCGTCGCGCGCGGCTTCGGCTCGGCCGACATCGGCGCAGGTTGCGACGGCGTAATGCCTTTCACGATCGGCTCAGGGCGGGCAGGTTTTGCGTCGAGCTCGGCGGCTTTCGCGGCGGCGACTTCCTCGACCGGACGATTGACCATTTGATAACTCGGCGTGCTCAGATCGAGCTTTTCCGAGTCTGAACGCAGCCGCTCGACTTCGTAATTTGGTGTTTCCAGATGAATGTTTGGAATCAACAACACATTGACTTTAAAACGCATTTCCAGCTTGTGAATGTCCTGACGCTTTTCGTTCAACAGAAACGTTGCGACATCGACCGGTACTTGCGCGTGAACCGCGCCGGTGCCTTCTTTCATTGCTTCCTCTTGAATGATGCGCAGAATGTGCAACGCAGAGGACGCCGTATCACGAATATGGCCGAGGCCGTGACAGCGCGGGCACGGAATATAGCTTGACTCTGAGAGCGCAGGCTGCAAGCGCTGACGCGAAAGCTCCAGCAAGCCAAAGCGGGAAATTTTGCCGGTTTGCACGCGGGCGCGGGCGTAGCGCAACGCGTCCCGTAAGCGATTTTCCACTTCGCGCTGATTCTTGGTGGACTCCATGTCGATGAAATCGATCACCACCAAGCCACCCAAATCGCGCAACCGCAATTGGCGGGCGATTTCATCGGCCGCTTCGCAGTTAGTGCGGAACGCGGTTTCTTCAATATCGTGACCCTTGGTCGCGCGCGCGGAGTTGACGTCGATCGACACCAATGCTTCTGTGTGATCGATCACGATTGCGCCGCCAGACGGCAACGTCACATCACGGCGATACGCGGTCTCAATTTGATGCTCGATCTGGAAGCGCGAAAACAGCGGCACATCGTCGTGATAGAGCTTGACCTTATGGACGTTGGCCGGCATGACGGTCGACATGAACGACTGCGCCTGTTCAAAAATTTCTGGCGTGTCGATGAGAATTTCGCCGACGTCCGGTTGGAACAGATCGCGAATCGCGCGTACCACGAGGCTCGACTCAAGATAAATCAGTTCAGGCGCTTTGACATCTTTGGCGGCACCATCGATGGCTTCCCACAACTGCATGAGATAGCCCAAATCCCATTGCAGTTCTTCGGCAGAGCGACCAATACCTGCGGTGCGCGCAATCACGCTCATGCCGTCGGGAATATTAAGTTGGTCGAGCGTTTCGCGCAGCTCGGCACGCTCCTCGCCTTCTACACGACGCGAGACACCGCCGCCGCGCGGGTTGTTTGGCATCAGCACCAGATAGCGACCGGCGAGAGAAACGTAGGTCGTCAACGCCGCGCCTTTGTTGCCGCGCTCGTCTTTTTCGACCTGCACTAATAGCTCCTGGCCGACGCGCAAGTTTTGCGCAATCTTGCCGCGCGTGCCTTCGCCGTCTTCGCCCTGCACGTATTCGCGGATGAGTTCCTTGAATGGCAAAAAGCCGTGGCGCTCGGCGCCGTAATCAACAAATACCGCTTCAAGCGAAGGCTCGACGCGGGTCACTTTGGCTTTGTAGATATTGCTTTTACGCTGCTCCTGGCCGGCGTGTTCGATATCGAGATCGACGAGCTTTTGCCCGTCGACGATGGCAACGCGCAGCTCTTCTGCCTGCGTTGCGTTAAATAACATGCGTTTCATGATTCTTCTTTCTCGCGCAATTTCAGATTGCCAGCGTGAGGCGAGGGCGAAGACAAACCCGGCAGGTCATGCGCCAACAGGCGCACAGACCGAGGCAAAAACAGCGCTTAAGCTGGCCAGTTGCAACCGTGAAGACGAGGTGCAGCACCGCGCAGGGTCTCACGACCTTGCGTTATCGAAAGCAAATTTCGAATGTGGTGAAGTTGACTGGTCATCTTGCGGTGCGTGCCAAAAAGCTGCGTTGCTGTTTTTATGTCGGTGCATTCACGTCGTGTAATGCGCTACGCGGAATACGCCTGACTGCCTTGTTACCTTTGGGCAGCATTGGTTGGCAAAAAAAGTGCCACCAAAACGCCCATCTGTTCATCTTCACGCCACCCGATGCTGCTGTCCGCTTCGCGGACGGTGCGCGCAAATCGTTTAGTATCGCTACTTGTTTGGTGCAAGACCCTGAGACCGGTTTGGTGAAGGACTCGCCCGACGGTGAGCAAAAACGACCGCCCGTTTTCCGTCTTGAACGGTGTCCCGACAAACGCTGGCAGTAGGTTTTTCAAAACTGCGCGGGAAAGCGGGCCAACCGGACAAAACGGTGATTTTTCGGGAGTGCAGATCCAGCGATTGCGCCGACGATATTCACGAACATTGCAAATATTGTGTCGATGCCAAGCCGGTGGAAACAACAGACTCGCTTCAAAATCAACGAGATAAAAGTATATCCTAAGATGCCGTCTGCGGGGAACAAATCAAATTCAGCTGGAAAACCGGCGACGCCTGATGGGCCGTTCGCTGCGGCCAGTATGGTCACCATCGACGACGCGTCCGTCGGTCAACGGCTGGACAATTTTTTGGTCACGTTGTTGAAGGGCGTGCCGAAAAGCCACGTCTACCGCATCGTGCGCTCGGGCGAAGTGCGGGTGAACAAAGGTCGCGTCGCTGCCGACTATCGTTTGGTCGACGGCGACATCGTGCGCGTACCGCCGGTAAAAACGACCGTACAGAAGCCAAGCCCCAGCATGGGTGCGGCTTCGCAAGCATTTTCGGCTGGAAATGCGTGCCCCGCCTTGAGTTTGTTGTTTGAAGACGACGCGCTGCTGGCCATCAACAAACCCGCGGGATTGGCGGTGCATGGCGGCAGTGGCATTAGCTTCGGCGTGATTGAGGCGCTACGTGCGTTGCGACCGGAGGCTAAATTTCTGGAGCTGGTGCATCGCATTGATCGCGAAACATCGGGTGTGTTGCTGATCGCCAAAAAACGCAGCGCATTGACCGCGCTGCATGCGATGCTGCGTGGTGATACCGCGGATCGCATCGACAAACATTATTCGACGTTGGTGAAAGGCACGTGGCCGGATGAGCGTCGTCACGTGCGCGTGAAGCTCGTTAAACATGTGACGGCGAATGGCGAGCGCCGCGTCTCGGTGGATGAAGATGATGGCCAGGAGTCGCACACGATCGTCACGCGCAAGGAACTGTTGCCAGGTGCCACGCTGCTCGATTGCGAAATCAAAACCGGGCGCACCCACCAGATTCGCGTGCATCTCGCGCATCTAGGTTTCCCGATTATTGGCGACGACAAGTACGGTGACTTTGTGTTGAACAAATATGTGGCGGCGGTAAAGCACGGCGGTTTGAAACGGATGTTTTTGCATGCACGCTCAATCGCGTTTCCGCATCCATTGAGCGGCAAAAAAATCGTCATCGAGGCACCGTTGTCGGCTGATCTGGTGCGCTACCTCGCGCACGTTCGCGCGGCTTGATTTCAGGATGGTGATGCGCATCGAGCCAAAAAAATATGACCTGATCGTGTTCGATTGGGATGGCACCATCATGGATTCAACCGGCCTGATCGCCGAATGCGTGCAGTTGGCGGCGCGGGATCAGAACCTGCCGATTCCATCGATGGTGGAAGCAAAGTCGATCATTGGTCTGGGTCTTCATGATTCGACCGTGCGTTTGTTCCCTAGGCTGGATGACGCCGCGCGCAGTGCATTCGCGCTCGCGTATCGACATCACTACATCCCGCGTGATCATGAAGCACCGCTGTACGACGGCATCCGCGAGTTGCTCGCAGCACTCGACCATCCGGCGCGATTTCTGGCGGTAGCGACTGGCAAGCCGCGCGTCGGCCTCGAGCGCGCGTTCGCACACACGCAACTCAAATCGGCATTTCATTTTTCGCGCTGCGCAGACGAAGGATTTCCAAAGCCAAATCCGGACATGCTGTTGAAGCTGATGAATTTCACGTCAGTTGCACCCGAACGCACGCTGATGATCGGCGACACCGTTCATGACTTGAATCTCGCGCAAAACGCCGGTGTGGCGGCCGTGGCTGTGAGCTACGGCGCGCATCCCGCGCAAATGTTGGCAACCGCGCCATCGCTTGGCATCGTCAATACGGTGAGTGAATTAGCCGCATGGCTGCAAATTCACGCGTAATCTGCCAGCGCGATGCGTTAGGCGACGGCGGCATCGCAACGCGATTTACGATCCCGTTGTCCGAGCCCGCTCGTGACGCGCCGTGTTTCGTTGTCGCCTACAACGGTGACGTTTATGCCTACGTCAATTCTTGTCCTCACCGCGGCACCGAGCTCGACTGGCAGCCGGGAGAAGTGTTCGAGGAAACCGGCTTATACTTAATGTGCGCGACCCACGGCGCGCTGTTCGAGCCGCGCAGCGGGTTATGCGTTGCCGGGCCATGTCACGGTGCGCGTTTGCAATCGGTGGCAATCAAAGTGGTGGGAAACGACGTTGTGCTCGTGGACAGCGGCCCGGATTTGACTAACGAAAACCCTGAGACATGATCGACGACAAAATATCATCAACAAGTGCCAACCCACCTGCGTGGGAACGCAACGTGCTCGAAAAACTGGCTTTCGATGCTCTTGCCGAACAACGCACGTCACGACGCTGGAAAACCGCGCTTGGCATTGCCTGGCTGCTGCTACTTTTTCTCTTGCTGTTCGCCGCGCTCGGCTGGATCGGCGGCAAGCGCGAGGGATCCTCGCTCGACAAACACACCGCGTTGGTTGAATTGAAGGGCGTCATTTCGAGCGAGTCAAAAGCGTCAGCCGACAAAATCATCAGCGCGCTGCAGCATGCATTCAAAGACAAAAATACCCAGGGTGTGGTGCTGCGCATCAATAGTCCTGGCGGCAGCCCAGTGCAGGCTGGCTACATCAACGACGAAATCAAACGACTGCGCGTCAAGCACAAAGATATTCCGCTCTATGTGGTGGTGCAGGATATTTGCGCATCCGGCGGCTATTACGTCGCAGCCGCGGCCGACAAAATTTTTGTCGATAAGGCCTCCATCGTCGGCTCAATTGGCGTGTTGATGGATGGCTTTGGCTTCACCGGCACGATGGAAAAATTGGGGGTTGAGCGTCGGCTCATTACGGCGGGTGAAAACAAGGGATTTCTCGACCCCTTTTCGCCGGAGCATCCCGAACAACAAAAATACGCACGCCAAATGGTCGATGAAATCCAACAGCAGTTTATCAAAGTGGTGACAGCCGGTCGCGGCGCGCGCCTCAAAGAAACACCGGAAATGTTTACCGGTCTCGTTTGGTCGGGCGAGAAAAGTGTGGTCAATGGATTGGCTGATGGCCTGGGCGGATTGGATTACGTGGCCAGAGACATTATTAAAGCCGAACAGATTGTTGATTTCACATCGGAAGATTCGTTCTCGGAAACGCTCGCACGGCGCCTGGGCACGACTGCGGCAGACTCTTTCTGGAATAAAATATTATCCGGGGCAATTGTTGGCGCGCCAACTGTTCGATAAGCTGCGCATCGACAACTCGACGAAAACAAAATCGGGTGTTGAATGACAATTGCAGGCATCGATGCCACCTAACGGCAATCACGAGCACGAGCACGAGCGGGGCGGCGCAGCGGCTGCGCGCGGCAGCGAGCCGTCGGTCACGCCGATAAATCCGCAGCCACCACCCCGATTCAGCGAATTGCCGCTTTCCAAAGCATCGGGCAGAAGCTTAACGCGAACAATCGCCGCAGGCTTTGCCGCGATGACGTTGGCGCTGGCGTTGATGCTGGGTTTGATCGCAACCATCGTCTTGGGCAATGCGGGTTTGTCGCCAATGCTCGTGTCGAGCCTTCGCCAGGCATTTATGATGTGGGGACTTGGTGCGGTCGCGATCGCCGCACTGCTGGGTTGGATTTTTGCGCGGCGGATCAGCAAGCCGCTGCGACGTTTCACTGAGGAATTGCGGCAGCGGGATTTTCGTGACCTCGCCGACTCGGTGAACGTGCGTGGTGAGTTTCTAGAGCTCGAACAACTAAGCCTTACGATCCGCGCGCTGGCAGGTGCGGTGCGGCGGCACGATCTCCAGCTCTCCGCCAATGAACGCAAATTCCGCGAGGCGTTCGATCTCGTCGGCACCGGTCTTACTCAGGTTGACGCGGATGGCCGCTTCATCGCGGTTAACCGACGATTTTGTGTGATGCTCGGCTACACCGCCGAGGAATTGACCGGCAAACGCTTCATCGACATCACCCACCCCGACGACCAGCCGGAAGACGAAGCGTTGGTGCAGACATTCGCATCGTCGCTCGGCGCGCCGACCACGATGAACCGCGAAAAACGTTACATCCGCAAAGACGGATCGGTGCTGTGGGCCCAGCGCACGGGTGTGGTGGTTCGCGATGCGGCGGGCACTCCGCTTTATGCACTGGGCTCAATCGAGGATGTGTCGACCTATCACGCATCCCAAACCACGCTGACAGCGCTTAACGAATCGCTCAGCGCCATCGTAAAGACCTCGCCGCTGGCGATCTATGCCGTCACGACGTCGGGCATCGTGACGCTCTGGAATCCGGCAGCCGAAAAAATATTTGGCGTTCGTGAGTCGTCGGTCATGGGCAGCTTCTCCCCGCTTTGGACGTCGTCGCAGGATGTGGCAGCCGATATCCGGCAACGCGTCATGCTCGGCGAAACGGTGCATAACGTGGAGACCAGGTGGGCAGGTGGCGACAATGTCGACCGTGAAATCAGCCTTTCCGCAGCACCCCTGCGCGGCGCGCAAAACGAGGTCGTCGGCGTGCTGGTGACGGCGTCCGATATTACCGATGCGAAACGCACCACCCGTGCGCTTGATCAGCAATTGCTGTTTACGCGTGAGTTGCTGGAAGTTATTCCATCGCCGATCTTTTACAAGGGAATCGACGGACGCTATCTGGGCTTCAATCGCGCGTGGGAAACGTTTTTTTCCAAAAATCGCGACGACTGGATCGGCAGCAGTCCGGCTGACTTGCTTTCCCCAGACGACGCCAGGGCGGCGGAAGCTGAAGATCGGGAATTGCTCAAGAGCGGGACGACCATCACTGCGGAAAGCATAGTCGCCGATGGCCACGGCGGCAACCACGACGTCATCCGCCACATTAGCCGTTTCACCGACGCCGACGGAAATCCAGCGGGCATCATCGGCGTGCTAACTGATATTACCGACTTCAAACAAATCACGCAGGCGCTGGAGGCTTCAGAGGGCAGATTCAAGGCGCTCACCGAGAGTGCGATGGATATCGTCACCGTATTGGATGTAAACGGCATCATTCTCTATCAGAGCCCTTCGGTGACACATCTGCTCGGACACGACCCGCGCGAAATGATCGGCCGCAGTCAGTTCGACATTGTTCATCGCGACGATGTTGAACCGATGCGCGTCATGTTTCGGGAATTGATCGAGCGCGGTGAGATGATGCGACCGCTGGAGTTTCGCGTTCTGACCAAGCTCGGCGCATGGCGAACGCTGGAGTCCATTGGCAAAAATTGTCTCGACATTGACAACGTCCGCGGCATCATCGTGAATACGCGCGATATCACCGAGCGAAAGGCGATCGAGCAGCGCATCCAGTATCTGGCGTATCACGACGCGTTGACGGAACTGCCAAACCGCTCGCTGATGCAGGATCGCATTTCTCAGGCGATCAGCGCCGCCGCGCGCTCTGCGAATCGATTCGCGGTGATGTTTATCGATATCGACAACTTCAAAAATATCAACGACACTCTCGGTCACGACGCCGGAGATGAGTTGCTGCGGCAGATCGCGCAGCGGCTCGTTGAGTCGGTGCGCAGCCACGACAGTATTGCCAGACAGGGCGGGGATGAATTCATCGTGCTGCTCGATCAGTTGGAGGGACAGCCCGGTGCGAGTCGGGTTGCACAAAAAATTCTCGACGCGCTGCGTGTGGCGTTTTTGGTTGGGCATTCGGAGCAGCATGTGTCGGGTTCAATCGGCATTGCGCTTTATCCCGAGGACGGCGCTGATGCACCAACGCTGCTGAAAAACGCCGATACCGCCATGTTCCACGGCAAGAGTGTGGGGAAAAATACTTTTCAGTTTTTTACGCCACAAATGAACACCGCCGTGAAGCGCCGCGCGACGATGGAATCAAACCTGCGTGTGGCGGTGAAGAACGGCGATTTCAAACTCGTATACCAGCCGCAGATTGATTTGAATTCGGGCGAAATCGTCGCGTTGGAAGCATTGGTGCGCTGGGTTTCTGAGCAAAGCGGCAACGTCATGCCAAGCGAATTCATTCCGCTTGCCGAAGAAACCGGTTTAATCAATGACATCGGACTCTGGGTGCTTCGTGAAGCCTGCCAGCAGGCGAGAAAATGGCTGGATGCCGGGCTGCCACGCCGCCGCATCGCGGTGAATCTTTCGGCGCGACAGTTGACCGATAGGCGTTTCGTTGAACTGCTCGCACGCGTACTCGATGAGACCAAGCTCGAGCCCTCGTTACTTGAACTGGAAATTACCGAAAGTCAGGTCATGCGTCAGGCTGAGGGCAGCATTGCGCGGCTGAACGAAATAGCCAGTATGGGAATTCAACTGGCGATTGATGACTTTGGCACCGGTTATTCAAGTCTCTCGTATTTGAAGCGGCTGCCGATTCGCAAATTAAAAATCGATCAGAGTTTTGTCCGTGACATCACCATTGATCCCAACGACGCCGCGATTGTCGTGGCCATCATCAGCATGGCCAAGAGCCTTGATCTGGACGTGATCGCAGAGGGAATCGAGACCGTGGAGCAACTTGCAGTGCTACGCGCAAAGGGCTGTCCCGTCGGGCAGGGTTTTTACATCAGCGTGCCAATGTCGGCCGATGATTTAGCGCCTCTGCTCGCAAAGACTTCCGTATTTGAGCATTTGCGGGAAGCGGCTACGGTTTGACGATTGTTTGTCGGCGACCGTGTTCACGTTTTCCTTCGGGCCGCGCTGGTTCGGCGAGGAACAGAAATAATGTGGGCAACTTTTCCACGGTCAAGGGTTGTTTTCGCCATTCGCTGATGCTCATCGTCCGCACTGATTCGCATTCACCAGTCAGGTCGCGAGCGAGGCAGAGTCGTGTCGTTGACGCAAGGGTTGCCAGTAAATCTGCGTACAGCACTTGATTGCGATATGGCGTTTCAATAAATAGCTGGGTCATATTGCGTTGCCGTGACTCTTTTTCCAGGGTTATGATCGCGCCGCTGCGCGCGGTTTTTTCCTGCGGCAGATAACCGTGAAATGCGAATGTCTGTCCGTTAAGGCCAGATGCCATCAGACCCAGCAGAAGTGCGGAAGGGCCAACCAGTGGCACCACCTGAATGCCGTGCTGATGGGCAAGTGCCACGACGAGCGCACCGGGGTCGGCTACACCGGGGGCACCGGCTTCTGATACCAATCCGACATCCTCTCCCGAGAGCAGCGGGCCAATCATTTCGATCAACGCCTCTGCGCGTGTCTGATTATTCAGTTCAACGATGGATATTTCCATCAGCGGCTTATCGATGCCAATCTGCTTCAGAAACGCTCTCGCGGATCTAGCATTTTCGGCGATGTAGCTATTCA
Organism: Betaproteobacteria bacterium; assembly: GCA_031370095.1. Lineage (GTDB taxonomy): Bacteria > Pseudomonadota > Gammaproteobacteria > Burkholderiales > Usitatibacteraceae > UKL13-2. The sequence goes on along the minus strand of JANMPY010000145.1, from coordinate 5,216 downwards.
GTCGACGCGCCGTCGCGATGACCGCAGCGGGCAGGATTTGCGTTGGCGTGAACGCGTCAGAAAGGTTGGTCGGAATCAGATACAACTTGCCGGTTTTCATGCCAGTACCGAAATGCCTTCTGCACCCAACATGTCAATGAGCGCGATGAGAGGCAGGCCGATGAGCGCGGTCGGATCGTCGCTCTGCATGGAGGCGATGAGTGCGATGCCGAGCGCCTCTGCTTTGGCACCTCCAGCACAGTCGAGTGCATTTTCGCGACCCAGATAATTTTCGATTTCATGCCGTGAGAGTGTGCGAAATCGCACCGTCGTATCAACGACGCGGCTCTGCACGCGGCCAGTTTCAGTGTTGAGTAGCGCAAGCCCTGAGTGAAAGACCAGTATCCGTCCACTCATATTTTGCAGTTGCTCGCGCGCGCGTTTTTTGCTGCCGGGTTTGCCGATGGCGGTGCCGTTTTGATCCGCCACTTGATCGGCACCGATCACGAGTGCGTCCTGAAATTTGTGGCTGAGGCTTTGCGCCTTGGCGATCGCCAACCGCAATGCGGTCGCGGCGGGAGTTTCCCCGGCAAGCGGCGACTCGTCCGTGCCCGGGCGTGCCGTGGCATAGTCGAGACCTAGCCGATCTAGCAATTGTGCGCGGTAAATTGAGGTCGAGCCGAGAACTATTTTTTTCTTCAAAATCAATGACTTTTTGACATTTTCGCAACAAAATAATATCATGTGTCTACGGAAAAATCGCGTGCAAAACATGTCAAAAACCATAAATATCGACCGTTTTACGCGGTTAAAGCAGTCCGTCAGCGGCAAATTAGACCCGCAAAAGCTACCCCGCCTCGTCGAATATTTGGCTGGTGAGGGCGGCGAAATCAATTATTCGATGACGGGTAACTTGGCGGTCGATCTCGCCGGTAGCCAAGAGCGTCGAGTTAAGTGTATAATTTATGGTTGGTTTTTGTTGTCTGACCCGGTGACATTGGCAGCCGTCCGATACGTCTTGGACGTTAACAGTGCGCTCATTCTGGTCACCGACGAATCCGAGTTGCCGCCGCTGGAAATGGAATCCGCGACTGAGGATTACGTTATTTGCGGCGCGGAAATGAATATCGTGGAGAGGATTGAGGAAGAGATTTTGCTTAGCCTTCCTGCGCAAACGGTCAACCGCAGTGAAATGATTGCGTCGCATGATTTAGCCAAAGTCGGCGGCGCGGCTGGGTCGCCGAAGATTGCAAATGTGTCCAGGCCAGCGCCTGCTGATGCGACAAAAATTTCCCCTTTCGCCAAGCTGGCCGCGTTGAAAAAAAATAAACTGTTTTAATTTTAAGATTTTGAATAAGGAGAAACATCATGGCAGTCCAACAGAACAAGAAATCACCGTCCAAGCGCGGCATGCATCGCTCGCATGATTTTTTGACCAACCCGGCATTGGCTGTAGAGCCAACGACGGGTGAGGCGCATTTGCGTCACCACATCAGCCCGACTGGCTACTATCGCGGCCGCAAAGTCATCAAAACCAAAGCAGACGAATAAGTCCGTTGCAGAAAATAACCGCACAAATTGTTTAGCGTTCACGCCTCTCGTGCGTTGGGCGCCCAGTGCTATACCCGTTCGCAGTTATTTTTTGCAATCAGCCACGCGCGACCAAGCACTAACAAAAGTACACTGCACGGGTGAATCGCAGCAGGCGATAGACCCAACATAATGCAGACAACAATCGCAATCGATGCGATGGGCGGCGACTACGGCCCATCGATTACCATTCCGGCCGCATTGCAATTTCTCGCCAGATCCACTGACCGGCGGGTAATCGTTGTGGGCAAGCCTGAAATCATTGCAGTTGAATTGAAAAAAGCCAGACGCGGTGATGCGGCTGAGCTTGACTCGGCTCGTCTGCGCATTGTCGAGGCCAGCGACGTGGTGGGCATGGATGAAGATATCCGTTCCGCCATCCGCAACAAGAAAAACTCTTCGATGCGCATCGCGATAGATCTTGTAAAGTCCGGCGATGCGCATGCCTGTGTTTCGGCCGGCAATACCGGTGCGTTGATGGGCACGGCGAAATTTGTACTGAAGACGCTGCCGGGCATTGACAGACCCGCCATCTGCGCGGCATTACCAACCCGACACGGCGTGGTTTACGCGCTGGATCTGGGAGCGAACGCCGCGTGTACACCCGAACATTTGCTGCAGTTTGCCATCATGGGCGCCATGCTTTGTACGGCGGTGGAAGACAAAAAAAATCCCAGCGTCGGTTTGTTAAATATCGGCTCCGAGGACATCAAGGGCAACGAAATTGTCAAGGCAGCGGGAGAGCTTCTCAAGGCAAGCCACCTCAATTTTTATGGTAACGTTGAAGGCACCGATATTTACAAAGGCACCACCGACGTGGTGGTATGCGATGGCTTCGTTGGTAACGTGATGCTGAAAACGTCGGAGGGTATGGCCAAGATGATGGGCGATTTCCTGAAGGCGGAATACGAGAACGGTTTTTACAGCAAGCTCGCTGCGGTGGTTTCTTTGCCGGTCATCAAACGCTTTCGCCATCGCATGGATCATCGCCGCTACAACGGCGCGGCGCTGCTGGGACTGAAGGGCGTCGTGGTCAAGAGTCACGGCTCGGCCGATGCGGTGTCTTTCTCGCACGCGCTTGATCGCGCAGCCTCAGAAGTTGAGCACGGACTGCTCGGTTTGATCACAACCGAAATCGAACGTATCCACGCCGAAGGCCTGCTTAGGCCGCAATCAAGCGGCGATGTGCTTGCAAGCGCGGCGGGTCTATCGACATGATTCACTCGCGCATTTTTGGCACCGGCAGTTACCTGCCGGATCGCATCGTCACCAATCACGACCTCGAAAAAATCGTCAATACCAACGACGAATGGATCGTGTCGCGCACCGGCATTCGCGAGCGCCACTACGCAGCTGACAATCAGGATGCGAGTGACTTGGCGCTGATCGCGTCACAGCGCGCCATTGCGGCGGCGGCCATCAATGCGACCGATATTGATCTCATCATCGTCGCCACCTCCACCCCGGATATGGTGTTTCCGTCGACCGCCTGTATTTTGCAAGACAAGCTTGGCATCAAGCACAGTGTTGCCTTCGATATTCAGGCCGTTTGCGCGGGTTTTGTATTTGGTTTGGCGACGGCAGATAAATTCATCAAGAGTGGCGCATCAAAATGTGCGCTGGTGGTTGGCACAGAAGTATTTTCCCGTATCATGAATTGGCAGGATCGCGGCACCTGCGTGCTGTTTGGTGACGGCGCCGGCGCGACGATTTTGAAAGCGTCCGACAAGCCGGGAATTCTCTCCACGCATCTCCACACTGATGGATCCTACCGGAATGCGTTGTGTACGCCGGGCACGGTGGAGAACGGCAAAGTACGGGGCTCGCCGATGCTCACGATGGAAGGCAGCACCGTCTACAAATTTGCGGTGAAGGCATTTGAAGAAGTCGCGTGGGAGGCGTTAAACGAAAACGCCATGAAGCCAGACGAAATCGATTGGTTCATCTGTCACCAGGCCAACAAACGCATCATCACGCATGCCGCCAGAAAGCTCTACCTGCCCGACGAAAAGGTCGTGATGACGGTGGATCGGCACGGCAACACCTCTGCCGCATCGATTCCGTTGGCGCTCGATGTGACCGTGCGCGAGGGCAAAATCAAATCGGGCGACAATGTGCTGCTTGCTGCATTGGGTGGTGGATTTGCGTGGGGCGCGGCGATGCTGAAATGGTAACGATCAATGTCTAAGTTCGCCATTACTTTTGCCGGGCAAGGTTCTCAATCCGTCGGCATGATGACCGGTTTTGACGACCTGCCAATTGTCCAGCGCACGTTCGTAGAAGCCTCAGACATTCTCCATGTTGACTTTTGGGCGATGGCCGTCAACGGCCCTGCCGACGTGCAGAATCAAACAATCAATACCCAACCGTTGATGCTCACGGCGGGAGTCGCCACGTTCCGCGCGTGGCAGGAAAAAGGCGGTCATGCCCCGTCGTACTTCGCTGGACACAGTCTGGGCGAATATACCGCTCTCGTGGCCGCAGGCGTGCTTCGTTTCGTCGATGCGCTGCCTCTGGTCAGGTTGCGTGCCCAAGCAATGCAGGAAGCCGTGCCTGCGGGCATCGGCGCTATCGCCGCAGTGCTCGGGCTCGACACCGAACAAGTGCGTGCCGTTTGCATTGATGCAGCAGCGGACGAGGTACTGGAGGCGGTCAATCTGAATTCGCCTGGCCAGATTGTGATTGCAGGCCACCGTGCGGCAGTCGAACGCGGCATAGCGCTCGCCAAGGCACGCGGTGCCAAGCGGGCAATAATGCTTCCAATGAGTGTGCCGTCGCATTGCGCGTTGATGATGCCCGCCGCTGAAAAATTGGCTGTTGCCTTGAAAAACATCGCTTGCAACGTAGCTGCAACACCGGTCATACAAAATGCATCGGTGCGCGCATTTTTAGATGCAGACGACATCAAGCATGCGCTGGTCGAGCAACTTTATCGCCCGGTGCGGTGGATTGAAACGATTCAGGCGATTGCCAGTGGTGGCGCGATCACCGTTATCGAGTGCGTGCCGGGCAAGGTACTCACCGGCCTGAACAAACGCATCGACGCCAACCTCAATTGCCTTGCCATCACAGACGCGGCAAGTTTGGTCGCAGCAATAGACGCAACCCAATAACCGGAGCACTTGATGAAACCCTTGGAAGGCCAGATCGCACTCGTTACCGGCGCATCGCGTGGCATTGGTGCCGCCATTTTGCAATCGCTCGCAACGGCTGGCGCAAAAGTGATTGGTACCGCCACCAGCGACGCGGGTGCTGCGGCAATCCAGAAGTGGATTGCCGATAGCGGCTGGCAGGGCGCGGGCATCATGCTGAATGTCGCTGATGGTGCGCAATGCGACGCGGTCGTGAAAGACATTGAGGCCAATTTTGGTGCCGTCTCAGTCCTCGTAAACAACGCCGGCATCACCCGCGACACGCTGTTGATGCGCATGAAAGACGAGGATTGGCAGGCGGTAATCGACACCGATCTAACGTCCGTGTTTCGCTTGTCGCGGGCGGTGATCAAGTCGATGATGAAAGCGCGCGCGGGACGCATTATTAGCATTGGCTCAGTGGTGGGCTCGATGGGTAACGCCGGTCAAGTGAATTATGTCGCCGCCAAAGCAGGGCTCGTGGGATTTACCAAAGCGTTGGCGCGCGAAGTCGGC